>JAJEEZ010000439.1:0-39501 GCA_022820705.1 Candidatus Latescibacterota bacterium
CTGGTAGGCCGCACGCAGGAGGCCCTTTTGTTGCTGGGCGAGGTGCTGGGCGTCTTGCGGCGACCAATAGGTGAGCATGTTCTGGTCTTTGCGCACGATGCCGTCGCCCGAGCACGGTGCATCGACGAGGATGCGGTCGAAAAAGTTGGGGAAGTAGCGCGTCAGCATGGTCCCTCGGGCTTGCGTCAAGACGTGATTGGCGACCCCACAGCGCTCCAAATTGCCCACGAGGGCGGGCATGCGCTTGCGCTGGGGTTCATTGGCTAGTAGCAGGCCGCTGTTTTGCATGCGGGCGGCAATCTGGGTGGCCTTGCCGCCTGGGGCGGCGCACAGGTCGAGGACGCGCTCGCCGGGCTGAGGGGCCAAGACCTCGACGGCTAGCATGGGGGCCTTGGCTTGGACGTAGTACGCGCCCATGGCGTGTTCAATAGTCTGGCCGAGGCTGGTGTCGCTTTCCGGTAAAGCGAAGCCCTCGCTGCACCAAGGCACACTTTGGCCGCGCTGGTGCAGCGAGGGCCGGACGTGTTGCGCTTGCGCTTGTAGCGCGTTCAAGCGCAGCGAAGCTGGGGGAGGCGTGCGCGAGCACTGATAAAAGGCCACGCGCTCTTGGTCGTTGGGCAGCAGGCGGCCGATATACTGGAGCAGAGCCTGTAATTTATCCGGGTCGTACGCTTTGCGCACAGGTGGGGGTCCCTGTTTGTTCTTCTCGTATAAAGTCCAAATCCGCGCCCTAAGACACTACTTTATTGCCCTTCTTTGTTCTTCTTATTCCCACTGAAGGTCTAACACGTAAATCTCGTCGTTCCCATCGCGGTTGGATTCAAAGGCGATCTGGGTGCCGTCAGGGGACCAAGAAGGGGACCTGTCAGCGCCATTGTAGCTAGTAAGCCGACGCGGGTTACTGCCGTCGGCATCCATCACGTAAATATCTTCATCCCCATCGCGGGTGGATTGGAAGGCGATCTGGGTGCCATCAGGAGACCAAGAAGGGAACGCGTCAGTGGAGAAGAGTTGAGTTAGTTGGCGTAAGTTTTTGCCGTCGGTGTCCATTACGTAAATCTCGGCATCCTCTTGGTAGGTGGCATAGAAGGCGATCTGGGTGCCATCAGGAGACCAAGAAGGAGACCAGCTACTGTGGCTAGTAAGCTGACGCGGGTTACTGCCGTCGATATACACCACGTAGATGTTCCAATTGCCATCGCGGTTGGATTGGAAGGCGATCTGGGTGCCGTCAGGAGACCAAGAAGGGTACACGCCTCTGGTAAGCCGACGCAGGTTACTACCGTCGGCATCCATCACGTAGATGTTCCAATTGCCATCGCGGTGGGAGCTGAAGGTGATCTGGGTGCCGTCAGGAGACCAAGAAGGGGACACGTCCGAATCATCGTAATTGGTCAGGCGGCGTAAGTTATTGCCGTCGGCGTCCATTACGTAAATCTCCCAATTGCCATCGCGGGTGGATTGGAATGCGATCTGGGTGCCGTCAGGAGACCAAGAAGGGAACGCGTCCCAAGCATCGTGATTGGTCAGGCGGCGTAGGCGGGATTTCACTGTAATCACAATCGTTTCTACCGCTTGTCCCCCGTGTTCATCCTCCACCCTAAACGTCACTTGATACATTCCCCCCTCTGTGTCCGAGGGTTGCCACGTAAAGGTTGTTCCCGATAGCGACGATCCCGACGGATTATTCTCAACCGTAAAAATCAAAACATCCCCATCGGCATCATTCCCGGCTAAGGTGATCGTCAATGTGTGGCCCCCGGCGACGGTCTGATCACCAATGGTCGCCAATTCCGGCTCTCGGTTGGTATTCTTGACAGTAATGGTGATCGTCTCCCGGTCAACGCCGCCACGATCGTCTTCTACTGTAAAGGTGACCTCGTACTCCCCCGACTGAGAATAGGACGGCGTCCAGCTAAAGGTCTGCTCTGCAAGGGAGGCTCCGGTTGGCTGCCCTTCGACGGAATAGGTCAACGCATCCCCATCCGCATCGCTGCCCTCCAAGATAATCGTCAAGGCACTACCTTCTTCGGCGATATGAGGACCAATACTGGCCAGTTCCGGTATCTGATTGCCTTCAACGTTAATGGTGACGTTCTGACTATCGGAACCGCCGCGACCGTCCTCCACTGTGAACGTTACTTCATAGGTGCCTACCTGTGCCGACGATGGCTTCCAGCTAAAGGTCTGCTCTGCAAGGGAGGCTCCGGTTGGCTGTCCTTCGACGGAATCGGTCAACGCATCCCCATCCGCATCGCTGCCCTCCAAGATGATCGTCAGCACTTTGCCTACGTCCGCGTTCTGATTGCCCACGTCGGCTAACTCTGGTGCTTGATTGGTCTCGGCGACAGTAATGATGATTATTTCCCGGGCAACCCCACCGTGCTGATCGGCGACCGTAAAGGTGACCGAGTATTCCCCCGCTTGAGTATGGGACGGTTCCCATGTAAAAGTCGATCCCGATAGAGTTGCACCTGCTGGCGGTCCTTCGACCGCATAGGTCAACGCATCTCCGTCCTCATCAGTGCCGACCAACGGTATCGTCAATAGGCTACCCTCGGCGACGGTCTGGTCGCCAATGGCCGCCAAGGTTGGTGCCTGATTGGCCTCGCCGACAGTGATGGTGACCGTTTCCCGGGCAACCCCGCCGTGCTGATCGGTGACCGTAAAGGTGACCGAGTATTCCCCCGCTTGAGTATGGGACGGTTCCCATGTAAAAGTCGATCCCGATAGAGTTGCACCTGCTGGTGCTCCTCCAACCGCATAGGTCAGCGCATCTCCGTCCGCATCGCTACCGACCAACAATATCGTCAGGGTACGGCCTTCGGCGATAGTCTGATCGCCAATATCCGCCAATACCGGTACTTGATTGGTTGAAGTCAGCGCGATGACCACCCGACTACTCTTGCCCCCCTGCACTAGCACCAACGCACTGCCGCGCCACTTTACGAAGGCCCCCTTATACGCTTCCACTACTACCGAATACGACCCCGTGGTTACAGTCAGTTCGCCAAGCCAAACGTCCCCTTCATAGCGCAAGTCCTCGCTCATCACCACCGTCTCATCTTGCAACACCGTCACTACCATCCGGTCCACTCCTTGGACCACCGTCCCACTCACTTCATCCGGCGTAGCCGGATCTTGCACATCCAGCGCGATACGCCCCGTCTTGTCCGGCCCAGCCCCCCGATCTCCGCAGGTTCCAAGCAGTAAAATCAGTGCCATACTTAGCGCGTACTTGACCATGTATCCTCCAGTGTATTGATTGAACATTTTTTACAATTATTCAATAATATAACCAATACAGCACAGCAAGGAGCATGGGCGTCACACGCTGCTTCGTCGTCAGCGATCTGCACCTCGGATCGGCTTATTTTTACCATCGCCACTTTTTATCTTGGTTGGATGCTTTGCCCCAAGGGGTGCCGCTCGTGCTCAACGGCGACGTCATAGATGATCCGGGCCGAGCACTGCCCGATGCCCATCGGGCCGTGCTGGAGCGCCTCGTGAGCGAGTCGCAATCCCGGCCCGTAATCTGGGTGTACGGCAATCGCGATGCCGAGTTCAAGCTGGCTGATTCGGGGCGGATTCGCTTTGTCGATAGCTGGCGGCTCAACCAACGGCTGCTCGTAATTCACGGCCATCGGCTCGATCGGCTGATGCCTCGGCACGCGGCGTTCAAATGGGCCTTTCGCCGCTTGCACCGCTGCCGCATCTGGCTCGGCAGGCGCGATTCTCACGTGGCCTAGTACGCCAAGAAATGGCCTTTGTTCTACCGGGTGCTCAACGAGCACGTGGCGCACAACGCCCTGCGCGTGGCGCAGCAAGAGGGGGTTGAAGCGGTGGTTTGTGGGCATACGCACGCAGCTATGGCGATTGAGCGGCAGGGCCGGTGCTATTTCAATACTGGTGCTTGGACCGAAAAACCCTTTCACTTTCTCGAAGTGGCCCCGGACCGCATGGCCCTACATACATACGAGGACGACAGGGACTGTGATTGATATGATTAATGTGATTAAATGGATGGTCTTATTGGGGGCGGCCCTGCCAGCCGGCGCGCAAGAAGGGGGCTTCACTTGGCCACTGCGTCTTGCGCCGGCTCTGACTTCCACCTTTGGCGAATCGCGTTCCCGCGCTTTCCACGCTGGTATAGATCTCAAAACTTGGGGCGAGACGGGACATCCCGTACAGGCTCTAGCCGATGGTTATATATGGCGCGTGCGCACCTCGCCTTGGGGCTATGGCCGTGCTCTATACCAGAAATTGGCCGATGGCCGCACGGTGGTATATGCCCATCTGGAGAGCTTTGCCGCGCCCATGGCCGAGCTTGTGCAGCAAGCACAGCAGCAGCGCGGACGCTATAGCGTGGATTTGTATTTCAAGGAGGGGGAAATTCCCGTGCTCGGCGGCGCGGTCATCGCTTGGAGTGGCGAGAGCGGAGCCGGTCCTCCCCATTTGCACTTGGAGTTGCGCGACGCAAATAACGTGGCGATCAATCCCCTCTTGCACGGGTTCGCCATCGCCGATACGGTCGCGCCGACCTTGCAGCGGGTGGCCATCACGCCGCATGGCCACAATGCCCAAGTCGAGGGAGGGCACGACCCCTATGTGCTGAATTTGCGCTGGCAGCCGGGCCGGGGGGAGTTCGTCGGGGTGCGGCCCGTGCAGGTGCTCGGCCCGGTGAGCATTAGCGCGTTGATGTACGATCGCGCCGATGCGGCTCCCAACAAACTAGCTCCCTATCGCGCGGAATTGCACATCGACGGCGAGCTGGTTTTTGCCGCGCGCTACGAGCAGGTCAGATACGGCGATATGCACCAGATGTATTTGGACCGGCCGCTGGCTGCCTCTAAGGGTGGGATGGGTCGCTTTTACAACTTATGTCGCCTGCCGGGCAATCGCCTCGAATTCTACGAGGGGCCTAGCGATGGCATCCTAAACTTGGCCAAGGGACGGCACGAAGCCGTCGTCGTTGTCGCGGATGTCAATGGCAACGAGAGCCGGGCGCGCTTTGGCTTGATGGTTGATGAGCCGCCGGTCATTGCCGGGGCGCGGATCGTGGCGGCAGCGAATGGGACTTTTATCGAGGCGCGGATGACTGATGCGGACCATCGACTCGTGGAAGTAGAATTGGCCAGTTCGCGCGATGGCGAAAACTGGCGGCGCGTAGATCGGCGGCAGAGCCGCCCCGGTCCGCTTAAGTGGCGGATTCATCGCAACGCTTCCTATTGGCGGATTCGGGCGCGGGATCCGGCGGGCGGTGCAGCCTTTGCCGTTTGTCGCCTGCCCGACGATGGGGCCGCTGCGCCGACCTTTGCCTTGGAGCGCCGTCCCCACGCGGATTTCGTGGAGCTCGTGATGCGCTATGAACGAGTGCCTAGCGCTACGCCTTTGGTCCGCGTTGATACCGCTAATGTCAGTCCTCGCCAGACCGACTTGCGCGAGTTCCGAGTCGCAGTGCCACTCGATCCGAGCGACCCATCAACGGGAACGGTTTTGCTGCGGACGCCAGGGGCCGCTGTGCAAAAGGTCGTTCTCGATCGGCAATTCGTGGAGTCGGGTGCTGCAGCCAAGCTGACCTATGTCAACGGCGAGGTCGAATTGGGTTTTGCTGCGGAGAGCGCGTACGCGCCGTTTTTTCCACAGGTCGTGGCTTTTGAGCCGCAAGTGCCTGCTGCGCTAGTGGCGGCTGGTCCGGCTTTTGCCTTGGGGCCTGATGTTAGCTTTGACCACCGGGTCGAGTTGCGCTTGCGCTACGACCGTCGGGAAACGCTGCCGCCGGAGAAGCTGGGCATCTACCGAGAGGTCGCCGCTGAAAAGTGGTCGCTGGTGAGCAATGAATGGGATGCTGTGGGTAGGCAGGTGGTGGCGCGGGTGCGGCACTTGGGCCGCTATGCGCTGTTGGCCGACTTGGAACCCCCTGAAATCAGCAGTTTGCAGCCGGCGGAGGGTGCAGGCGTTGGCCCGCGCCCAGAAATTCGCGGCGCGGTGCGCGATCAAGGCGCAGGCATTGGGCGGGAAACGGACATTGAGTTTGAGCTCGACGGACACCCGCTGATCGCCGAATACGATCCAGAAGCCGGGCGCGTGTACGGGCATTTGCTGGAAGACTTGCCGCCGGGTGCGCACCGCCTAGTACTGAGGGTGCGGGATATGAGCGGCAACCAAACCGAGGCACATTCGGAATTTACCGTGCGCTAGCGCAGCGGCACCGGGGCACCGGCTTGGCGCAGCGACGCCTGCGCGGCCTCCAAGACCCGCACGACGCGCAGGCCGTCGCGGCCATCGCTGCGGGGTGTTTGGCCAGTGCGCACGCACTCGACGAAGTGCTGGCACTCTAGCTTGAGCGGCTCGGCCATTTGCAGCCGCGGAATGACGACATCGCCAAAGCGCAGCGCGATGGAGTCGCCGTACGAGTCGTATTGCGGTCGCTCGGCCGATTTGTCGTAGATGCGCACCTTTTCCGTGCTTTCCACATCGTCAAACACCGCCATCTTGCGGCTGCCGACCACGGTCAGGCGGCGGATGCGGTGCGGGTCGAGCCAAGAGAGCTGCATTTGCGCCATCTTGCCATCGGCAAAGTGCAAGTTGGCAAAGACCACGTCTTCGATGTCGGGCTGTAGATAGCACTCGCCGCGGGCGCTGACGGCGTCCGGCTCTTGGTCGAGGAGGTAGAGGATGACCGAGATATCGTGTGGTGCCAAGCTCCACAGGGCGTTTTCGTCGCTGCGGACAATGCCCAAATTGACGCGCTG
This sequence comes from Candidatus Latescibacterota bacterium, assembly GCA_022820705.1. Classification (GTDB taxonomy): domain Bacteria; phylum Latescibacterota; class UBA2968; order UBA8231; family UBA8231. The sequence goes on from JAJEEZ010000439.1 coordinate 6,756, forward strand.
GGAATACAGATAATATAAGTCGCCTAGTGCGCCTTCCCGCACTAAATCATGCAGCATGTGTACGGCCGGGTGGTACTTTAGCAGGTGCCCGACCATCAGCACCCGGTCCCGCTCTGCGGCTAGTTCGACCAAGTGGGCCGACGTAGCGGCGTCGAGGGTCATGGGCTTTTCGACGTACACGTGCTTGCCGCGCTCTAGGGCGCGGCGGGCCAGTTCGTAGTGCTCGGCGGCTGGGACGGCCAGTACTACGGCATCGAGCGAGTCGTCGCCGAGTACTTCGTCGTAATTGGCGGTGATTGGGACTTCTGGGTATTGGCGCTGGATGGCGCTGCGGATTTCCGGGCTAGCGTCGCAGACTTGGCGCAGATGGACGTCGGGTAGGTCGTGGAGGACGCGCACTAGGTTTTTGCCCCAATACCCAGCACCGACGCAGGCGATTTGGATGCGGCTCATGTTCGCTGGAAATAAGCGCCGATGTCGGCGGCTAAGTGCGCGAGGGCTTGGCTGCCTTCGGTATGGGGATGCGTTTTGACGACCGGCTCCCCTGCGTCGGCTTGGCTGCGGACGAGCGGGTCGAGCGGAATTTCGCCCAGATAGGGAATGTCCAAGCGACTGGCTGTGGTGCGGCCCCCTCCGGCTCCGAAGATGGGGTCGGCATGGTCGCAGTTGTCGCAGCGGAAATAGCTCATGTTCTCGACCAAGCCGACGATGGGTACCTCGGTCTGGCGGAACATCTCGACGCCGCGACGCACGTCTTCGAGGGCAATGGCCGAGGGCGTGGTGACGATTAAGGCCGCGGTCAAGGGTGCTACTTGGGTCAGCGTGATTTGTACATCTCCAGTCCCAGGGGGCAAGTCTATGAGCAGCAAATCGAGCTCGCCCCAAGTGACGTTGAAGAGGAATTGGTGCATCATCTTGGCCAGCATGGGGCCGCGCCACACGACCGGGGTGCCTGCGTCGATTAGCAGTCCCATGGAAATGGCTTTGAGGCCGTGCACAGTCAAGGGCTCGATGCGGCCGTCCTCCGCGGTTGGCTTGCCTTCTAAGCCGATTAGACCCGGGATGTTGGGGCCGTAGATGTCGGCGTCGAGCAAGCCGAGCTGTAGCCCTTGGTGGGCTAGGCTCACGGCCAAGTTGGCACAGAGCGTGGACTTGCCGACGCCGCCCTTGCCGCTGGATATGGCTAGTGTATCTTTAATGCCGGGAATGGGTTGGCGATTGTGGGTTTGTGGGGCGTTCACTGAAGTTCCTACTACTATAGTGGAAAATTTGAAGTATAGAGGAAAGACCTCCTCGCGGCAAGGGGAGTTACAAAGGAGCTAGGCATGTATAGGATCGCGCTTTTGGCGGTCGTTTTGGCCCCCTTGGGTTGCACGAATGTCAACCAGATGCACAAGCTCTATCAGGAGGGCGACCACGCGCAGTTAGATCGCATTATGGAGATCGTCTCCCGCCAGGACTATCCCTATGCCACGCGGCGCAAGGCCGCGCGCATTCTCGGCGAGATCGGCGATCCTCGCGCCGTGCCCGTACTGAAAATGGCGCTCCAAGACTACGACCAGCGCACCACGCTCAAGCAGGACGCGCTGCGCGCTTTGGGCACCATCGGCGACCAGAGCGCGGCCTTGGATATAGGGAGGCTGCTCAACTACTCGCTCAATACGGCCGACTCCGAACTGAGGATGGCCGCCATTGAAGCGCTCGGGCAGATGGGGGGGACCAAGGCGGCTGAAATTTTGGTCAATGCCCTCGACTATTACGACATGCTTACCCTGCGCTCTGAGCAGCGGACCCCTCGGGGGGTGTTCACCGGCGAGGAGATATCTCCCTATCCCTACGGACGGATGCATCCCGACTCCACGGATGGCCCGCGACGCTATCCAAATGTGGGATTGGACCCCTTTGGGGAGGGAGGCCAGCCTCGAGTGAGTATGTTCGGTACGCCCATCGAGCCTACGCAGATGGAATACGACCCCACGCCCGAGGAGCGCACCCTAACCCATCAGGCACTTACAACCGTGGGGGCGGACGCCATTCCAGTGATCGAAAATCACCTAGATAGCCTGCGCGTAAGCCGCCCGACCTTGCGCAAGGAGTTACTGGCCATAATAAGCGAAATCACAGGTGTGTCGCCGGTGGTAGAAGCCGATTCCACAGTCTCCGATCTGTAAGTTGACAAGGGTACTCCGAGCGCATATAATAGGACGATTCTATCCGAAAAATCGCCGAGATACGCGCTAGGCCCGCCTTGTTGAGGGCGGGATACGCGGACGCTTGGTTCGCCTGTTTGCCCCGGCCGAAAGGCCAAGTATAATTCGAGGTTGTCACCCATTATGGAACGCGATATCGGCCCGATCCTCGGCGATTGGAAATACGCCCTAGGCGAGTTGAGCGTGCGCAAGATACGAGGCGGCAACGGCAGCGCCAAGCTCCAAATCCGCATGGATCTGGGCTTGATGCAGCTAGAGTGGCGGGGGCGTCCCGACGCGCTACGCCCGCACGGCTATGTGTCGCTGTTGGATTACTACTGCCAGAAGCGACGCGAGTGGGAGAAAGAGCACGGCCCGGGCACCTTTAGCCTCTCGCACGAGGATTGTTCCGAACTGGCCCAAGAGGCCATGAAATACTACTGGCGGCGGATCGGTTTTTTCGAACTGAAGGAATACGAGCGAGCCGAAGAAGATGCCGTGCACAACCTCGCCATCCTCGATTTGTGCTACGAATACGCCGAGGAGGACGAGGATCGTCAGTTAGCCGAACAATACCGAGTCTTTGTCACGGCGCATCGGGTGCAGGCGCGGGCGCTGGCCTGTCTAGAGGTAGAGAACTATGCTGAGGCCCTAGCAGATATCCGCCGAGGCATCGTCGAAATTGAGGGATTTCTCGCCAAAATTGGTCAATTGGATCAGCTCGACGAGTGCCCTGAACTGCTCTTTTTGCGCGAGTGGGAAAGCGAGGTGGAAAGCACGCGACCGCGCACGTTGCGCGAGCGACTGACGGCTGATCTACAGGCCGCAGTCGAAGCGGAGCGATTTGAGCTGGCCGCTTCGCTTAGGGATCGCTTGCGTTCGCTTGAGACCGAGCAAACTGGCAGGTCGTCTTGAAGGGTCGCTTACTGCCGAGGAGTGGGCCGAGGGGCGCTGTCTCCCGGCCCTTTTACTTTGCCCTGTTGGCATTGTTAAGTGCTTGCGGGCAAATGGCTCCCAATACGACGCCCGATGTGCCGACGGTCCAGATCATCCAAGAACAGCTACCCATAGTAGGCGACAACCTGCTCGACTTGCAGTTGTTCAGGCCAGGTACCGGTTCGAGCCTCCTGTTAGCTCTGCTGGAATGGGAAACCCCTTCGGGAGAGCAGCACAAGGTTGAGCACCGGTTGCAGGTACCGCAGGGGCGTCTAGTGCGTTATGCACTGCCGTATCGGCTGGCAGAGGCTGGCGTACACCGCGCGGCATTGCGGCTATACGATCCAGAAATCGACACCCCCATCCACGCGATCGAAGAGTTGCACCTGTTTGCCCGGCCCATTTGGGAGCTTTCGGGCGATCGCTCGTATTATACCGTAGAAGATGAGATCCGCTTTCGGCTGCGGCGCAATCGCTGGGCTGATACGACGATCCCTGTGACGGTCGAGTTGCAACGCGGCGGCGAGATCTTGGATCGCTTGGATGTAAACATGATCGGGCAGGAAGTCGCTGGGGCCTTTGCCGCAGACGCCTTGCCCGCAGGGCGTTATGAGTTGGTGGCGCGGTGGCTGGACCCGGTCGGCGGGGCAGATTCGCTGGCCGTGGCTTGCGAGAAGTTCGCACCAGCCGCACGGGAAGTGAAAATCGACCTATTCAGCCAATCCTTGCTCGTCGATGGCAAGCCGTTTTTTCCCATTGGGCTGTACTGGTTGCGGGCGGATATCCTCGCTCCAATGCGCCAGCTACATTTTAATTCCGGGGATTACTACTACAAGCTGCGTGGAGAAGAAGTCGCCGCGCTAATGGACGCGGCTGCCGTAGAGGGGATGCAGATACTTCTAGAGCTGACCGAGTACGCCCGGCGCAAGCCCGAGCCGGATTATCGGGCCATTACCGCCCTCGTCAAACGCTATCGCCAGCATCCGGCGCTCTTGGCGTGGTATTTGGTTGACGAGCCAGCCGAGACCAAAATGGCTCCTGCGTCTGCTTTGGCGATATACGAGCTAATCCGGGAACTCGATCCCTATCATCCAGTCTATTTGGTCAACAACCGACCACACACATACGCCGCATATTCGGACGCCAGTGATATCTTGGCTATAGATGTCTATCCGATTCCGAATTACTCCATCAGTCAGGTGGGCGACTATATGGAGCGGGCGCGCTGGACCTCGCTGGAGCGAAAGCCGGTCTGGTTGATCGCCCAGGCCTTTGGCGGGGTGGAGCATTGGGCGCGCTCGCCGACGGCAACTGAGTTGCGGAACATGATCTACCAAGGGCTGGTTGGAGGGGCCAAGGGCGTGTTGTTTTACCGCTATTGCGAGGAGAGCGAACGCCACATCCAGCCCCTCGCCTTGTGGCGAGAAGTGCAGCGCCTCGCGGTCGAGCTTGACGAATTAGGCCCGGTGCTCTTGCAGGAGGAGCACCGCTTGGAGGCACAACCGACCAGTGGCGAGGTCGCAGTGGCGATCAAAGAATACAAAGGCGATTTTTACGCATTTGCCGTCAATGTCGCCGAAGATACGCGGCAGCTCGATTTGCGTCTGGAGGGCTTGCCGCCGATGGGGCGGGTCGAAGTGGTCCGCGGGCAGGCGGTCCCGACGCTGGCCAACGGGCGGCTCGCCGCAGAGTTGGAGCCGTTGGGCACGGCGGTTTTTCGCTTGCAGACAGCGGGCATTTAAACGGGTAATCCACTGGCTTTAGAGCCGGTTAAAGGGGAGAAAATTATGGCCAAAAAGGTGGCCCTCAACAAGCGAGATCGAGAGCGAATAAAGAAGAGGCTCCTAGTGCGCCGCGCTGAATTGCTCAGCGATCTGGATGGAACCGAGCACGAGATCGACGAGTTGCAAGACCCCAAGGCCGACGATCTCGACCGAGCAGTCGAGGCCGGAGCTATGGAGCTTTTGGTGGCGCTGGGGGATACTGAGCGCCGCGAATTGGAGGAGGTCACGCTGGCGCTCGAGAAGCTAGAAAGCACGACGTATGGCAAGTGCGAAGCCTGCCTTGAAAAGCCCTTAAACCTGTGTGCGACCTGTCCGTTTATTCCCAAGCCGCGCTTGGATGCCCTGCCCACGGCGCGGCTGTGCGTGTCCTGTCAGGAGGCCGAGGAGCAGAACCAGATTCCGTCCTACACCCGGCTGCGCCCGCGGCGGATGTTTGGCGAGGACATAGAAGAATTCACGCATCCGCTGATGGACTCAGAAGACGACAAATAGGCGCTTAATCCGCGCGTTATTTGAGTAGGGGCGACCGGCCGGTCGCCCCTACTTTGTATGAGGATTGGGAGGCTAAGGAGCCAGCTCTTTTAGCTCGGCCATAGTGGCGAGCCGCACGTTTTTGAGCTGGCGCTGGTAGCCTATGACCGCGGCTAAGGCGTTGATCTGGGCTTGGGTCAAGTTGCCTTGGGCTTGGAGCAATTGCTGGCTGTCGGCCAAGCCGAGCTCAAAGCGGCTCTGCTCGACGTCGTAGGTGCGCTGGGCAAATTCGAGGGCGGCTTGGCGCAGGTCAATCTGGCGCTCGGCCTCGTGGACGCGGCGCGTGGCGTCGCGAACTTGCTGGATGATCAGGCGGCGCTGCTTCTCGCGGTTGAGGCGGCTTTGCTCCAAGGCGATGCGCGCTTGGCTGATGTTGGCTTGCCGCTGGCCGCTGTCGATCAGCGGCAGGGTTATTTGCAGATCGACTCCCCAGCGATTGCGCTCGAAAGTGTCGCTGACATCGCCGATTTCTGGACCGCGACCCTGCATACTGACATTGGCCCCGAAGGTCGCGTTAATGCCGTTGCGGCGGCGGGCCTCCGCTATATTCAACTCGTTGATCTCCTCAAAAATTTCGGCTCGTTTCATGTCGGTGCGGCGCGCCAAGCCGATTTCGAGGGCGCGTTCGGCGTCGATGGGGTGAATCTCATACTGGACCTCAGTGTCGATTGTGATCGGTTCCCACACATCGAGTCCGAGGGTTTCGCGGAGCAGATCGCGGCGCAATTCGATATCGGTTTGCGCTTGGTCGTACGTGGCTTCGGCCTGCAGCATCTCTACCTGTAGGCGCAGGGCTTCCACTTCGGCGATGAGGCCGACCTCAAATTTTCGTTGAGCTAGCTCCAAATTGGCGCGCGACTGAGCCAAGCGCTGTTCCTCTATTTCGAGTTCGCGGACGCTCTGCACTAAGTCGTAGTAATCGTCAATGACTTGGCCTTCTAGCTGGAGCCGCTGACGGTCGAAGTTGAGTCGTGCGCTTTGCAGGCTGTGCTCGGCGCGCTTGAGCGCGATTTCTTCGCTAGGCTGAGCGAGTAGATCGCGCTCGTAAGCAAGGCGCGTCGAACCCGAATAGTCGAGGAAGTCCTCGCGGCGATTGGACGAGAAGTCGCGGCGTAGAGCCGCAGAGGTCAGCGTGAATTGGCCGAGGTGGCGCAGGCGCTGGGTCATGCGCAGGTTGCCCGAGTAGGAGACATCGGTATTCTCTTCGCGGACTCGGGTTTGGAGGGCGACGTTTTCTTGAGTGTCGCGCAGCCCGGTGAAGCTAGGGGCAGTGACAAAGGCGTCCATGCCGAAAGTAAAAGGCGCTTGCGCCGTCGTCAGTTGGACTCGGCTGTTGTCTAGGTCTTGTTGGTTCCTTTGGTGTTGCAGGTTGTTTTGCATGGCCAAGTCGATGCACTCCTGCAGCGAGAGAACCTCGGCTGTCGAGCAGGTGGAGGCGATTAGCAAACCGACTAGTGCCCATTGGTATTTCATCACGGAAGCCCCTTCTTGTGGATGGCGAGCGAAATGTTGTGGTTGTCTGTATCTGTAATTATACAATACGGGTTTTACCGCGCCAACCGCGCCGCGCGTGAACTGCAGCAATTTTCCGGCAGCGAGCTTTATATTTAACATTTAATATTAATAGACTTAAAGCCTATCACGAACTTAAAGGAGCAATGCTATGACTACCCTCACTTCGCAAGTGCTGGCGTACGAAAAAACTGCCGCCGACCTTGCAGTTAAAATTTTTGCCGACGGAGCCGACCGCGAGAGCATGCTGGCGAGCTATGCCAATCCGCTGGTCTCCGGGTTTACGACCAATCCCACCTTGATGCGCCAAGCAGGCGTCACCGACTACCGAACCTTTGCCCACGACATCGTCGCGGCCATTCCCGATCGCCACATTTCTTTTGAGGTATTTTCAGACGAATTTGACGACATGGAGCGCCAAGCTCGCGAGATCGCAACTTGGGGCGAGAACGTGTACGCCAAAATTCCCGTCAGCAACACCAAGGGCGAAGTAAGCTACGACTTGGTCCATCGGCTGTCTCACGCCGGGGTCAAGGTCAATGTCACGGCGATCTTTTTGCTCGACCAAGTGCGAGAAGTGGCAGCCGCGGTCGAGGGCGGGGCACCGTGCTGCGTGTCGGTCTTTGCCGGCCGCATCGCCGACGCTGGGCTAGACTATATGCCGGTCATGGCCGAGTCGGTCGAGTTGCTCGCGTCCAACCCCCAAGCCGAACTCATCTGGGCCAGCCCCCGCGAGGTGTACAATGTCGTTCAAGCCGACAGCATCGGCTGCCACATCATTACCTGCACCAGCGACATCATCAAAAAGCTGCCGACCTTGGGCAAGGAAATGGGGCAGTTCTCGCTAGAAACCGTACAAATCTTTTACGCGGATGCTACGGCTGCCGGCTACAGCCTGTGAGCAGTTACACCCAACAGTACCTAGCGGCGGCGGCTCAAGTCATTGAGCAGCTAGATCGCAATGCGATTGACGCGATAGTTCGGCTCGTCGTCGAGACCCGTCGGCGCGGAGGGCGGCTCTTTGTCCTCGGCGTGGGAGGCAGTGCGGGCAATGCGAGCCACGCGGTCAACGACTTTCGCAAGATCGCAGGCATTGAGTCCTACGCCCCCACGGACAACGTCTCAGAACTGACGGCGCGCATCAACGACGAAGGCTGGGATACGGCCTTTGCCAAATGGCTGGAGGGCAGCCGTTTAAACGAAAAGGATCTGATCTTGGTCTTGTCCGTCGGCGGCGGCAATCGCCCGCTGAATACCAGCGTCAACTTGGTTGTCGCACTGGAGTACGCCAAAGAGGTCGGAGCCAAAATCTGCGGCATTGTGGGGCGGGATGGCGGCTTTACAGCCCAAGTCGCCGATGCCTGCGCGATTGTGCCGACGGTCGTGCCGGACGCTGTCACGCCGCTGACGGAATCGTTCCAAGCCGTTATCTGGCACTTAATTGTCTCGCACCCCGAGGTACAAGTGGAGCGCACTAAGTGGTAGATGCGCTAGCCTCTGCAACGAAAGGTTGAACATGTCTGCGGTCCCCCGAGACCTGCGTCAGTTTTTGCACCACTACATTCCAGCCCTAGAAGAGGAGATGTTTTCGTTCCTCGCGGTGCGCGAACCCGAGGAGTTCCTATATCGGCTGATGCGCGACTACCCGGAGCGCGGCGGCAAGCGATTCCGCCCGGTGTTGGTGCTGCTGGCGTGCCAAGCCTGCGGCGGCGACGTGAAGAAAGCCATGCGAACTGCGGTGGCTTTTGAGATGTTCCAGTCGTTTGCCGTAGTCCACGACGATATTGAGGACGATTCGGAGATGCGGCGCGGCAAGCCCTGTTTGCACAAACTGCACGGGATCCCATTGACCATTAACGTCGGCGATGCCTTATACGCCAAGGTCTTTGAGATCCTCAACGCGAACCGCGAGGTGTTGGGGGCGGATGTCGCGCTCGATTTGATCGACGAGATGATCCGCGGCTCGTGCGAGACGTTTGAGGGGCAGGCATACGACGTGGGTTGGATTCGCCAGCGCTATATTCCCAGCGAGGACGAGTTTATGATCATGTTGCGCAAGAAGACTGGGTGGTACACGGGCCGGGGGCCGTGTACGGCCGGGGCGATTATCGCGGGGGCTGAGATGGAATTGCGAACTCGTATCGGCGATTTCGGCGAGTCCATGGCCATTGCGTTTCAACTGCGCGACGACCTGCTGAACTTAAGCTCTTCCGAACAAGACGCCGGCTCTGCGCCCGGGGTTACTTCTGGGGCCTATGGCAAGGAGCGGGGTGGGGATATTGCGGAAGGGAAGCGGACTTTGATTATCATCGACCTATTGGGCAAATGCAACGCGGCGGAACGCGAAGAAGTGCTGGCGATCTTGCACCAAGAGCGGCACCGCAACACGGCTGCCGAAATCGAGCGGGTCATCGCCTTGGTCGAGCACTACGAATGCGATCGCTACGTCGAGCACGTGTGTCAACAGAAGGTCGAAGAGAGCGTGACCCACCTAGAGAAACTCCCGGCCAATCCCGCGCGCGATATGCTGGGAGAAATGCTGGACTTTCTGGTCCAGCGCGCCTTTTAGTCCACCACTGGATTTTCCAAATAAGCGAGAAGTAACTGCGCCGTGTTGACGATGCCGTCCCACGCGCAGATTTCGTACCCGTGCGTGTTGTCGCCCGGGTAGCCAATCAGCGCAGCACGCGCGATAGCGCCGGACGTTTTGGCAATTGATGAGTCGCTGGAATACGAAGTGAGAACGGCCGTTTGGATGTTGAACCCGCAGGCGGCGGCTAGGGCGTCAAAGCGGTCGATGATGCGCGCGTCGTACAGACCCCGAGTGTCGCGGACGCCGATGATGGGATCGCCGCTGTTGGCCGTGCCGTATTCGGCCGCCGCGGGCGCGATGTCAACAGCAACGGCCGCGTCAACTGGCAGCCGCCCGAGCGCGTAGATTGCGCCGTGACCGCCGATTTCTTCGCTGGAACTGGCTAAGAGATATACGTCTTGGGCCGGTTGGTTCTCCCGCAAGTGCAGGCCCACTTCGAGCATGGCCGCCAAGCCGGCGCGGCAATCGAGATTGTAGCCGCAGACGCAATCGCCTAGACGCCAGAGCGTCTTGTGTTTGCCGGCGATGACGACCCGAGTGCCGGCGCGAATCCCGCGCTGGGACAGTTCCTCGGCCGCGAGCCTCGTTTCAATCCACATCTGTTCCCACTTGAGCGGTTGGCCGTTTTTGAGCCGTCCCGCTGGACTTTCTGTGGAGACGTGCTTGGCTCCGGTGGAAAGCACGCCCGGACAGAGGCCATCCCGCGTTAGGATTTCCACTGGACTTTCGCCTAGTGCCCAAGGGTGCAGACCGCCTAAGGGTTGCACCCTGATTTTGCCGTCGGAGTCAATGCGTTTGACGATGAGGGCGATCTCGTCCTTGTGGGCGACGGCGGCCACGGGCTGATCGTGGCTTTGGCCCTTGATGTGAATGATGATGTTGTCGGCTGCGTCCTGCCAGACGGCGTCGCCGATGGGAGCGGCGAGCTCGTTGACGAGGGCGTCCATCGCGGATTCTGCGCCCGAGGGTGCGTGCGCGGCGAGCAGTTGCTCGACAAAGCCGTAGAGGCGTTGGGCATCAATGTTCATGGCTTGCTCCTAATTGCAGGTGAGCGAAAATAATTAGGAGCACGCCGCGGGGCAATGACAATGCCTCTACGGGGATATTGGCAAAGAGATCAGACTGGTGCGGCGAGCGATCCAATCACTTCTTCGGCCAGCCCGCGCAAGGTCTTTTGCAGCCGCAGGCGGCCCCGGTTGACGCGCGATTTGACCGTGCCTACGGGGCAGTTAATGATCTTGGCAATTTCCTCGTACGAGAGTCCTTTCAAGTCGCGGAGGAGCACGGCGGCGCGAAATTCTGTGGGCAGGTCCTCGATGGCATCGACGACGAGCGCCTTGACGCGGTTGCCGTCGGTCTGTTCGCCCGGGATCGGGTCTTTGGCCGCCGGCTCGTAAAAGGCGGCAGTCTGTTCGTCGTCACTGGGGCTGATGGGAATCCAATTCCAGCGCTTGCGGCGACGCAATTCGGTCTTGGCGAGGTTGCCAGCAATGGTGTAGAGCCAAGTGGAAACCTGTTCGATGGCGGGGTACTGATGGCTGTGGCGCAGGCAGCGGAGAAAAGTCTCTTGGACGATATCCTCGGCCGTTTCCTTGTCGCCGACAAAGCGATAGACAAAGTTGTACAGGGGGGTGCGATAGCGTTTGACTAGCACGCCAAGGTGGCCTTGGTCTTCGGCGGCCCGCAGCAAAACTTCTCGATCCGTGAGTTCATTTGTCGCTACCATGGTTGTGCTCCTTTCTGGTGCAATTCAAGCGATTATCGTCATGCCTAGGCATACACAAGCAATAATCGTGCCATTCTTCAATAAGGGGAAAATTCGCGTCTTATCGCCCGTTTTTAGGGGTTTTTGGCACCAAAAAGCCTCAGATATTTGAGCATCCTCAGAAATCTGAGGCGCGTCTTTTGACAGGTACAGGGGCAAGCGGTAGATTTCGCACCGGTAAATTCACCCGCGTAATTGCTAAAAATGGAGTGCTTTAGTGCAAGAGTTGGCCACGCGCTTGGAGGCCTTGTGCCAAGCCAAGGGGGCAGAAAAATTCTCGGCTGAAGAAATAGTCGAGCTGTTGGAAGATGGTGAAGAGGTAGATTGGATTCTCGATCAAGTGCTGCCGACGGCCACTGAGGCCGATCGCAGAGAAATGGGCCAAGTGCTGGCCGAAATCGCCGCAGCGGTGGCACCTGCTCCCGACGCGGATACAGACGATGAAGAACCTGCCGCGGTGGAGGAGTTGGACTTGGCCCAACTCCAGCAGGCCCTGCCGCCCGGAGTTGACGTGCAGCAGGTCGAGGAAATGCTGCGCTCGCCGCAGGGAGCTATGCTGGCCGATTTTAGCGCCTTTTGCCAAGAGCGCGGATTCGATGGCGAGCTGGGTGAAGCGGAGATGAGCGAGGCCATGCGGGAATTGCACGAGGAGTGGTTGCAGACGCCGCGACCTGCGCTAGAAGGTGAAAAACCGGCTGCCGTGCTGGACGGAGGTCGGCTCTTTCCCAGCAAGGTAGAGACCTTCCGCCGCGAAACCCCCAAGGTCGGACGCAACGACCCGTGTCCCTGCGGCAGCGGCAAGAAGTTCAAAAGATGCTGCGGTAAGGCCGCTTGAGATGGCCCAGATTCGCCCCTCTACGGCCATTGAAGGCGTCTATATCGTCGAGCTACAGTCGCACGGAGACGAGCGGGGCCGCTTTACCGAGGTGTATCGCAAGGAGTGGTTTCCCCAGCGCGGCTGGGACGCTTTGCAGTGGAGCCGCTCGGAGTCGCAGCAGGGGGTGCTGCGCGGCTTGCACTATCACCACCGCCAAGTTGACTACTGGCACTGCGGCATGGGCGCACTGCGCGTCGGGCTGCTCGATCTGCGCCGCAGTTCGCCGACTTGCGGGCAGGGGGAGGTCATCGAGCTAGATCAAGAGGCATTGCGGGGCGTCTTTATTCCGGCGGGGGTGGCGCATGGCTTTTACGCCGTCACCGACGCGATGCTTTTCTATTTAGTCGATTCTTACTACGACGGGACGGACGAATGGGGCGTGGCTTGGGATGATCCCGATGCGGGGTTGGACTGGGGCATTGAGGGGATGCCGATTCTCTCGCCGCGAGACCAAAACAACCCGAGGCTGCGGGATATTCCCGCCGAGGATCTGCCCAGCTAGAATTTATCTCAAAACTAAAACTTCTTTTGAAATAGGTTTGTTCTATGACCCGACTTGAACTTGCTCACCGCATCTATCAGACCGCTCACCTGCGCGGACAATTTACCTTGCGCTCAGGTGCGACAGCCACAGAGTATTTCGACAAATATCAGTTTGAAACCCGTCCGGAGCTCCTCCGCGTACTCGCCACCCACCTCCAGCCCTTAATCCCCTCCGACACAGACATCCTTGCAGGTCTCGAACTCGGTGGGGTGCCCATCGCCACCATGCTCGCTCAGCTTTCGGGATTGCCTGCCTGCTTCGTGCGCAAACAGGCCAAAGAATACGGCACCTGCAAACTCGCCGAAGGCCCCGACATCGCCGACAAAAATCTGCTGATTGTTGAAGATGTCGTCACGTCCGGTGGACAGATTGCTCTTTCCGCCCAAGATCTGCGCAACCTTGGCGCAGAGGTTTCACAGGCCATCTGCGTAATTGACCGCGAATCCGGTGGCACCGAGAGTCTAGCCCGAGAAGGCATTGAACTCCACGCTTTATTTCGGATGAGCGAACTGAAGTGAAACCGTTCATGATACGAAAAAGGGGGCCTCGGCTGAGGTCCCCTTTTTTGTCGGTGCGCTTCCGCTTTGGCTAGCCCGCTGCTGCAGCTTCCAATTCCTCGCCCTCGACCCGCACTGAAACGAGCTGAGAAACCCCTTCCTCGGGCATGGTGACGCCGTGCAGAGCGTCGGCTGCCGCCATGGTGATCTTGTTGTGCGTCACGACGACGAATTGCGTCTCGCGGGCAAATTCCTTGAGCACGCGCACGAAGCGGTTGATGTTGGCGTCGTCGAGCGGGGCATCGACCTCGTCGAGAATGCAGAACGGGCTGGGCTTGACTTGGTAGATGGCAAAGAGCAGGGAGATGGCTGTCAGTGCCCGCTCGCCGCCCGACAGCAGGGCAATGTTTTGCAGGCGCTTGCCACGGGGACGGGCGATGATGTCGATGTGGGCCTCTAGGGCATCGACGTTTTCTTCGAGACGGAGGTCGGCTTCGCCGCCGGGGAAGAAGCGGATAAAAGTCCCTTTGAACGTCTCGCGAATCTGCTCGAAAGACTTGAGGAACATCCGCCGCGCCGTGCGGTCGATTAGGCTGAGGGTTTTCTTCAGATCCTCGGCGGCGATGACCAGATCGTCGCGCTGTTGGCGGAGAAAGTCGTAGCGCTCCTTTTGTTCTTGATGTTCTTCCAAGACGCCCAAGTGTACCGAGCCCAAACGGTGTAGGGACTGCCGCAACTGGTCAATGCGCTGTTGCGATGCTTCTTCGTCGATGGCTTCGTCGAGGGGCCCCATGGCCGAGACATCGCAGTGATACTCCTCCTGCAAGCGCTCGCGAATGTGCTGGGTCTGTAGTTGCAATTCGGAGATGCGCACTTCGAGGCTCGTGCGGCGCTCGCGCTGGTCGTTGAGCTGCCGCTGCAAGCGGCTGATGTTTTCCTGCAACTCGCGGTTTTGGGTGTTGGCGGTAGCCCAGTGTTGGCGGCGCTGGTCTTGCTCGGCAGCCAAGGTCTCGCGGCCTTGATGCAGTCCTTTGAGTTCGTCTGTTAAGGCCGTGCTGCGCGCACTGCAATCGGCCTGTTGGCGCTCGGCTTCGGTCCCCTCAGCCGCTAGACGTTCGATATTATTGTGTAGGTTGGCGTCGATGTTTTTCAGGCGGGTGGCGTCTCGTTCTAGCCCTTGGACCATTTCGGCGGTGCGGGCGTGTTCCACTTGGAGGGTGTTCAGTGCTTCGCGCCGCTCGCGCCGATGGGTTTCGCTCTGTTTGAGGTCTTCTTCCAAGGCGCTGCTTTCTTCGCTGAGGCGGGTGCTCTCAGTCTCGTTGTGGCGCAGGTGTTCGGCTTGTTCGGCAATGCTTTGGTCGAGGGCTTGGCAACGCTTGGCCAAGCTGGTGCTCTCGCCGTGGAGTTGCTTGAGACGCGCGGCGAGCCGCTCGGCATCAGCGCAGGCGCGCTGGTGCTGGTGGACCTGCTCGCGCTCCTTGGCGTGCCAAGTTTCGCTCTCAGCGGCTAGGTTCTCTAAACGTTGAGTGAGTACGCCGAGTTGCTCGGCGAGTGCATCGAGTCGAGGGCCAAGGGCTGCGTAGCGAGCTTTTTGGTGGGCGACGAGCGAGTGCAAGGTGCGGATTTCCCGCCCGCGGCCGAGGACGCCTGAATCCTCGGCTTGACTCTGGCCGCCCGACGCGAGGCCAAAGAGATCGACGGCGTCGCCATCGGGCGTGACGCAGCGCACGTAGGCATCCGGGTAGCGGCGCGTCAGGGCTAATGCGGTTTGTAAATCGTCCACTAGAAAGGTATTGTGCAAGAGGCTGGCGATTAGGGGGGCGATAGAGGCTTCGGGCCGCACGTAATCCAGCAGCGGGCCGCGCAGTCCGGGCATGGGATCTGGGTCTAAGACCGGGCCGAGGGTGCGGGGAGGAGCTTCTAGCGATAGAATGCCGACGCGCCCGGAACGCTCTCGGAGATGGGCAATGCCTTTGAGCAAGCCGCTGTCCGAGTCGGCGATCAATGCTTGCAGCGCCTCGCCGAGGGCGACCTCGACCGCGCGGGCGTGTTCTGTTTCGACTTCGACTAGGTCGCCGAGGACGCCGCGAAAGAGAGCGGCGTGGGGCGATTCGAGCATTAAGGTGCGGACTCCGCTCTGATAGCCTTGGTAGCCGGCGCGGACTTTTTCGAGGACTTGCAGCCGCGCTTGGTTGGCCTCAGCGGCGCGCTGGGCCGCATCGCGTTGGGTGCCGAGTTCGCGGAGGTCCTTCTCGGTTTGGTCGCGGGCAGCGAGGGCTGTGGTGCGCTGTTGCTGGCAGACGGATAGCTGCTGCCGAGTTTCGGCGAGGGTGGCTTCGGCGGCTTCGGCCGCTTGCAGGGCTTGCTCGCGCTCGGCTGTGGCCGCGTCCTCTTCGCCGCGCATGGCAACGGCGCGTTCGTCGAGTGCGTCGCGCTCGGCCTGTTGGCGCTCGAGTGCGCGGCTTATTTCGCCTCCTTGGCGCAGGTGCTCCATGCGCTGGCGCTGGCGTTGGTCTAGTTCCGTTCGGTAGCTGTTGTATTCCTCTTCGGCTTGGGCGGCGCGCTGCTGATGGTCTTGCAATTTGCGCTCTATTTGCACAAAGGCCGTGCGCGCTTCGTCGAGGTGCGCGGTATTGTCGCGGCCCTGCTGCTGCACGGTTTTGAGTTGGCTGCTGTAATCGGCGCGTTCGCGGGCCGTGCGCTCGCGGATTTGTTCGGCCGCCTCGCGCCGTTCGCGCACGGCCACGAGGAGTTGTTCGCGCTCGTGTATGGTTTCGATGCGGCGATTGAGTTCAAGGCCCGCTTCCTGCATGGCTTTCTCGGCTTCGGTCAGCACGAGGCGCGCCCTTTCGAGCTCGGCCTCGCGGTTGGTGAAGCGGGTATAGCCTTCTTCGGCCGCCTTGCTGAGTGCGGCGAATTCGTCTTGCAATGGAGAGATTTGGGCATTGAGGGCGAAGAAACGCTGGCGCCCCAAGCGCACGTCGAGCTGGTCCAATTCCCCTTTGAGTTCGCGGTAGCGGCGCGCTCGGCCTACTTGGCGGCCGAGATAGTCAACTTGGCGTTTGACCTCGGCGATGATGTCTTCAATCCGCTGTAGATCAGCTTGGGTGGCTTCTAAGCGATTCCGCGTGGAGCGCCGCCGAACTTTGTACTTGGTGATGCCGGCGGCCTCTTCGAGGATGCGGCGGCGGTTCTCGGTCTTATCGCTGATGATTTCATCGACCATGCCCTGTTCCATCACCGCATAAGCACCTTGGCCCAAGCCAGTATCCATGAGCAGGTTGGTAATGTCCAAGAGGCGGCAGGGGATCTTGTTGAGCAGGTAATCGCTTTCGCCAGAGCGGAAAAGACGCCGGGTTAGCACGACCTCGGCGAATTCGACGGGCAGCGCACTATCGCGGTTTTCAATCGCCAGCGCGACTTCGGCCATGCCGAGGGCCTTGCGCTGGCGAGTGCCGGCAAAGATCACGTCCTCCATGCGCTGGCTGCGGAAAGAGCCGGCGCGTTGTTCACCTAGAACCCAGCGGATGGCCTCCACCACGTTGGATTTGCCGCAGCCGTTGGGGCCGACGATGGCCGTAATGCCCGGCTCGAAGGGAATGACGATCTTTTGGGCGAAGGACTTAAAACCGAAAATCTCGAGTTGATTGAGGCGCACGGTCTAGCTCCTGCCGGGCGCTGGGGAGGGGCGCTCCGCGGGGAAGAGGGTGAGGTGCGGGCGATGCTAGGGGAGTAAGAAACGGCCCGGGGAAAGGCCATGTTTTAAGTACTCAAAAACGAGAAACGCTGTCAAGGCACTTGCCGCTATCAGAAATCTAGGGCCGAGTCATCAACCGTGGCTGGATCGTCTTCCTTGCCCATGGCGATGATGTGCTCGGCCGTGATCTCCTGGCGGCCGGCGTATCCGGCATTCAGTTCGTGCCAGTAGGCGACTTGGGGTTCGCCGCGCTGCCAGCACAACAGCACCCAACGACCTTGGTAGGTGGTGGGGAAGTCGAGGAGACCGCGTTCGAGGCCGCCGACTGGGAAGCGGATGCCCTCGGCGATGATTTCCTCGGCGACGATGTGCTTAATGTCGATGATTAGGTCGTTGATGCGGCGACGGTGCTGGTCAAAGGCCTCGCGGTCGGGGTTGGTGCTGCGGGTGACCGCTTGGCCCCAGAGCGCGTCGAGAATTTGCAACTGCTGATCGTGGTAGCGGACGGCTCCCTTCTTGACCTCTAGGCGCTGGAGCGCGTCTTCTAGCTGAGGCAGCTTGGCGTTGGCCTCTTCAATTGTAAATGCCTTGCGCGTCATGGAACTTTGCGAGATGAGAATGTTTGCTCGTCTTGTGGCAAAGTATAGGCATTGAGGTGCTGCGCTACAAGCCCTTGCGCTACCTTTGGCGATGCGTGATATTTAACACTGTTTTGCGACGTGGAAGGGGTCGGCGCAGCCAGCCCCGTCTTTTTATTTTAAGTTCAAAGTTCACCTATGGCGGTTACTATAGAAGAGGTCCACGGGGTCGCTGAGTTGGCTCGGTTGCGCTTTTCGCCCGCAGAGGAGGAAAGGCTAGCTGGGGAGCTCAACCGCATCTTGCGCTACATGGACACGCTCAACGAGCTGGACACCACGGGCGTAGAGCCAACGTCTCACGTGCTGCCCCTCGCCAACGCGTTTCGCCGCGACGAGGCCGCGCCCTTTCCCGCCGCGGCCGAAATCGTCGCTGCGGCCCCGCAGCGACAAGAGGACTACTTCAAAGTTCCGAGAATCATCGATTGACTATTGAGAAGCGGAGGCAGGGCACTGTCGCCGCTTCTTTGTTTGGGCAGCTCGAAGGAGCGCGCAACGTGGCCACAGAATACAAAGGCCCCAAATACGTCGTCGTAACTGGCGGCGTGATAAGCGGTGTGGGCAAGGGCTTGACCACAGCTTCCATCGGCAAGATCCTGCAGCAATACGGCTACAGCACCACAGCCGTCAAGATCGATCCGTACATCAACTACGACGCTGGCACCATGCGGCCCACCGAGCACGGCGAGGTGTGGGTAACGGACGACGGCGGCGAAATAGATCAGGATTTGGGCAACTACGAGCGCTTCTTGGGGTTGGACCTGCCGCGCTCCAACAACCTGACCACTGGGCAGATTTACCACACGGTCATCGAGCGCGAGCGCCGCGGCGAATACCTCGGCGAGACCGTGCAGCCGATCCCCCACATTACGGATGAGATCACCCGCCGCTTGCAGGAAGCGGGCGCGGGCTACGATATCGTGCTGGTCGAGATCGGCGGCATTGTCGGCGACTATGAGAACGAGCCGTTCCTCTTCGCTGTGAAGACCCTAGAGCGAGACTTGGGTGAGGAGCACTTTGCGCACCTGCTAATCACCTATCTGCCCATACCTCCACACGTGGGCGAGATGAAGACCAAGCCCACGCAGCAGGCTATTCGCATGCTCAGCGAGCACGGCATTTTCCCCGACTTCATCGTCTGTCGCGCCGAGACCGCCACCGACGAGGTGCGCAAGAAAAAGATCCAGATCGGGGCCAACGTGCCCTACGACCACATCATTTCGGCCCCAGATTCGGAGACGATCTACAATATCCCGCTGGTTTTAGAAAAAGAGAGGCTCGGCGAGAAGATCCTCAGCCGGCTCGGCTGCACGCCCAAGAAGACTCCAGACTGGCGGCCTTGGCTGGAATTGGTCAAGCGCAGTCGGCAGCCGCGCCAGTGCGTCCGCGTGGCCATGGTCGGCAAATACGTGGTCACGGGCGACTTTCAGCTAACGGACTCGTACATCTCAGTCAATCAGTCGCTGATACACGCTGGCGTGGCGTCGGATGCGCGGGTCGAGATTACTTGGATTGATGGCCATCAATTTGAGCGCGGCGAAATGGAACTGGCAGAACTCGACGCATTCGATGGTATTATCGTCCCCGGGGCCTTTGGTGGGGGAGGGGCTGAAGGCGTGATTGCGGCCATTCGCTACGCCCGCGAGCACAACATCCCCTATTTGGGCCTGTGCTACGGCTTGCAACTGGCCGTGATTGAATACGCCCGCAATGTGGCCGGGGTTACTGAGGCTACTTCCGAGGAGTTCGACGCGGATTCCGAGTGGAAGGTCATCTGCGTCCAAGACACCGAGCAAAAGAGCGCGCTAGAGGAAAATCGCTACGGCGGCAGCATGCGCTTGGGCGCATACGCCGCGGTGTTCAAAAGCGACAGCCGCGTCCTCCAGATTTACGAAGCGTCGGGCCGCCTCAACGAAGACGCCCGCCGCATCGAACAACTGCTGGCCAATCCCGACCAAGCGTTCCGCGTTGGCTTGGTCATGCTGGAGCGCGACAAAGTCGCCCTAGAGCGCCATCGCCATCGCTACGAGGTCTCGCCCCGCTTCGTCGAACTGCTCGAAGAGGAGGGGCTGGTCTTTTCGGGGTATCACCGCCGCGTAGATGGCACTCGCTTGATGGAGTTTATCGAGTTGCCAGATCACCGCTTCTTTATCGCCACCCAAGCCCATCCCGAGTTTAAGTCGCGGATGGACAATCCTTCACCTCTGTTTGCCGGGTTTGTCGAGGCCGCGCTGGCCTACCAACAGGAGATTGCAAGCCATGAGGAGGGGCAGGCGGCGGCCTCCTAGTTCGGTGGGCGGTACAATCGTCTCAATGGGCCGCGCTTTCCTGGGGAGAGCGCGGCTTTTTCGCGCCGGGTGCTGCGGAGCTATGCTCTGGGCCTGCGGTGCGGGAGAAGTGCCCGAAGAGCCGCTGCAAATTCCCGAGGTCGATGGGGAAGCATGGGACGCGCACATTGAGATAGGACGCCCCGGCCATCGCATCGAGATCCGCGCCGATTCTTTGCGCGAATTTTCCAAATCAGAGCAGATCGTCGCCACCGGTGGCGTGGAGGTGGCTTTCCGCGGCAACGAGGCCGTTTCGACACTGAGAGCCGAGCGCTTGGTGCTAGAGCACAAGCGGGATCGCTTTGGCTTGGCTGGCGGCGTGGTTTTGCGCGCTGGGGATAGCCTAGAAGTGCAGGCCGATACTCTGCTGTGGGAAAACGCGCACGAGCAGTTGCGCATTCCGGGTACATTGAGGGTGGAAGTCGGCGAGGGACGAGAGTGGGGCCGCAACCTCACGAGCAATTTTGCCGTAGATGTGTGGTCCTTGGAAGCTGTCGAGGGGCTTTGGCGCGGTCGGGATGGGGCGATGGTGGAGGTGCGCGCCCAACGCGAGGAAAGCCGTCGAGTCGAGGGTGCGCAAGAGATCACCTACGACAGTGTCGAAGTGCGCTACGACGGAGTGCAATTGATCGGACCGCGCGCCACGTTCCTCCCACAGGCTCGTCGCTTTGACCTCAGCGGAGGGGTCGAGGGAGCCGACTCGCTGGCGCAGTTTGCAGCCGACGAAGTTGCAGTGGATGCGGAAAAGCAGCGGCTAGTGGCGCGGGGGGCGGTCCGCTACCGAGAGGATGAGGCCGAGTTGCGGGCCGCAGAGGTAGAGGAGGACCGCAACGCAGCGCTATTGCAGGCCCGCGGGGAGCCGGCGACCTTTGTGCAGGGCGAGCGGCAGATCGAGGCGCGCCAGTTGGCGTATTCGCGTTCCGAGCGCGAGTTGACAGCCGAGGGCGGGGTGGTCTTGCGCGCCGGAGAGCAGGAGCTGACGGCCCAAACCCTCCGCTATACGCGCGATGGCCAAGTCCATGCCGAGGGCGCGATCGCGCTAAAGGCACCCGAGTTGGACGGCTCGCTCGTCGGCGGTTCGCTCTTTTTCGACTTGGAGCAAGAGGCTGGCTGGCTGCGAGGCGCACCCTCGTTGCGCCAGCGCGAGCTCGTGCTATCCGCCCCTGTGTTGCGGTTCGATCTCGTGCGGAGCCGCTTGGCCGGGACCGGCGGTTTTACCCTGCGCGCCGAAGGGTTAGAGGTCGCGGCCGCGCGCGGTGCATACGAAGCGGATTCAGCGCGGGTGCTGGTGGCCGAGGGCGTGGTGTTGAAAGAACAGGATGACGAGCGCGACTATCACAGCCGCCTGATGGCCGATTCGATGGTCGTCGCCTTGGCAGACAGCCAAGTCGAGTGGATCGCCATACCCGGCCAAGTGAGCGGCCAAATTGAGGTAAGGGACCGCCATAGTTGGATCGAGGGGCGGGGCGGGCAAGTCTTTATGGCCGACGGCGACTTGGAGCGGGTTGAAGTAAGTTCCGAGGCCGACGTGACGCACCGCCGAGCCAAAAACGAAGAGATCAATCGCTTTCGCGGACAGCAGATGACCTTGTACTTTGACGCGGGGGGATTGCACCGTGCCTTGGTAAAGGGCGCGGCCGAGTTAGTCACGCGGCTGCAAGAGGACGAAGAGGTCTCCGTCAACGAGGTCAGCGGCGAAGAATTGGATATCCGCTTTGCCGAAGGCTCGCTGGCTGAAGTGCGGGTAGGGCCAGAGATCGAAGGCCGTTACTATCCGCCCGCAGAGGAGCCATAAGGTGGCATTGGAAACGCGCGCATTGAGCAAGCGCTACGGAGGGCGAGCGGTAGTTGACGAGGTCAACATTCGCGTCGAGCCAGGGGAGGTCGTCGGCTTGTTGGGCCCCAATGGCGCGGGCAAGACTACGACCTTTCACAGCATCGTCGGCTTTGCCGCGCCGGACGGGGGCCGCATCTTGCTCAACGATGCGGATATTACTGGGCTGCCGATGTATCGCCGCGCGCAGATGGGCATTGGCTACCTGCCGCAGGAGACCTCCATTTTTCGCAAGCTGAGCGTGGCCGACAACATTCGCGCTGTATTGGAAGCGCGAGGAGTCGATAAAGCGCTCATCGCCGCGCGCCAACGGCAATTGCTAACCGAACTGGACTTGCTAGAACGCGCCAATCAGCGCGCCGACACGCTTTCGGGCGGCGAGACGCGCCGGGTCGAGATCGCGCGGGCCTTGGCTTGCGAGCCGCACTACATGCTCCTCGACGAGCCTTTTGCCGGCATTGATCCGCGCACAGTAGAAGACATCCAGAACATCATCGCCGAACTGAGAAACCGAGGCTTGGGCGTACTGATTACCGACCACAACGTGCGCGAGACCTTGGAGATCGCCGCGCGCGCCTATATCCTCGTGGATGGTAAAATTTTAACTGCGGGCACAGCCGAAGAGTTAATTGCCAACGAGCAGGTGCGGCGCATCTACCTCGGCGAGCGCTTTAGTTGGCGGGTCGATGGGTAGGCGCGGTTGCACCTTGACTTTTCGCGCTGCACGGGCTTGTTTTTACAGCTACTATCAGGGTAGGTAATTTTTATTAAGTAATTAATTTACAATAATTTATAATGCTTCGTCCCGAGCAAAATACCGGCTTGCGCCTCCAGCAAAGGATGGCACCGCAGCTCATCCAATCGCTGCGGCTGTTGCAGATGTCCACCTTAGATTTGACGCTGGAGGTCAAGCAGCAACTCGAACTCAACCCCTTGCTTGAAGAGGTCGTCGAACTGCGCGAGGAGGGGGAAGAGGAGGAACTGCGCGAGCAGGAGGAGGGGCTCAAGGCAGAAGAGGATCTGCCCGAGGACATGGAGGAGGTCGATTGGGACGCGCTGTTGGACGATCAGTTCGACGTGGGCGCGTATAATAGCGAGCGCACGGAATACGATCCCAACTGGGAGGCTGACCGCGAGCCACAGGAAAACCGCATCACCGCCATGCCGCCTCTCTTAGAGCACCTGTATCGTCAGCTAGGCGAGATTGGCGGTTTGGCACCGGAAGAGCGCGCCGTCGCCGAGTACATCATCGGCAATATCGACGAGCGCGGTTATGTCGGTTGCTCGCTCGCCGAAATCGCCGATGATCTACAAGTGGAAGTGGCTGCGGTTGAAAAGGTGCTGCGCGTCCTTCAGTCTTTTGACCCGCCTGGAGTCGGCGCGCGCGATTTGCGCGAGTGTCTGATGATCCAGTTGAGCCAGCGCGACGACCCGCTTAGCGCCCTGGCCTTGCAAGTGGTGCGCGACCATCTAGAGGACCTGACGCGGCGGCGTCTGCAGCACATCACCCGCGCCTTAGCCATTTCCAACGAGAAGCTCAAAGAGGTTTTGCAGGTCATCGAGCGCCTACAGCCGCATCCGGGTCTGTTGGCCAGCAGCGACTACGACAATCTCTTGACGCTGGATAACGAGGTCGCGTACATCACGCCGGACTTGGTAGTTGAAAAAATTGGCGAGGAGTGGCAGGTGTGGCTGGCCGACGGGTCCATGCCGTCCTTAAAGATCAATTCTGAATACCAGCATCTGCTCAACAATTCCCATGGCGACGGTGCGGCTGCGGTCAAGGACTACGTGGCCAAGAATCTCAACGACGCCCGCTGGCTCATCAACGCCATCCACCAGCGCCGCACTACCATACTCAAGGTGGGTAATTACCTGTTGCAGGCGCAGTTGCCCTTTTTCGAGCAAGGGCCATCGCGGTTGCGGCCCTTGGTCTTGCAGGACGTGGCTGACGCGGTGGGAATGCACGTATCGACGATTAGCCGTGTCAGCAACGGCAAGTACGTGCAGACGCCGCATGGGGTCTTTGAACTGAAGTACTTCTTCGACAACAAGCTCATTACGGACGAAGGTGAAGACGTGTCGGTGCGCTCGGTGAAGGAGAAAATTTCGCAGCTCGTCGCCGATGAGGACAAGGCCCGACCGCTTTCGGATCAACAGATTGTCGAGGAGCTGAGCAAGGGCGGCTTGAAAATTGCGCGGCGAACCATAGCCAAATACCGCGATCAGCTAAAAATTCCGGCGCAGCGGTATCGCAAGGAGCTATAGGTACGCTCCTTAAGCGCTCCCTTTCTTCCGCCCGACGATCAACAAATGCTCGGGCATTTTTTCCAGCCGCGGTTCGTCCTCGATTTGCTCTCCGTATTCGACGACTTCGACGATGCGTCCGGCTTCCGCATAGCACTGTTGGATGTCTGCAACCCACACAGACACGTGGCCGCCGGTGTACACTAAGCCAAAGGAATCGTCCGCGAGGACGGACAGGTCCGTCACATCCGCTTGCACAACCGCGTATAGACTACGGCTGATTCTTCGGCTGCTGGCTGTCGGTCGCCGTTATCGCGGAGTCAATCGGAAGGGATTGGCGACAAAAACCCACTGCACAGTAACACCCCGCACCGCTGGCGGTGTTTAAGTAATACATCGCCAGATGGTATTACTGTGAGAAGGAGACCTCCCTTGGCAATACTTCTGCTAGCTCTCTTTTTAGCCACTGGTTGCTACCACGGACCCTACAGAGGCATCTTAGGCGGCGGCATTGACACCATCGCCATCCCCTTTGTGGGCAACCAGACGGTCGAATACGCCGCTGCCGATAGCCTGATACAAGCCACGGTCGGGGCCTTCCGAGAGGACGGGCAGTTGCGCTTGGCCGACGAGGGCGGGGCCGACGCCATCCTCTTACTGGACATCCTCTCCGTTGATGATCGCATCCACTGGGGTAGAGTACTGGGTCAATACCAGTTTTCTATGGTGGTCTCCGTCGAAATAAAATCCTTCGAAGGAGCGGTGCTGCTGAGGCAATACGAGTCGATAGGGCGGGGAACGTATGAAGCCGACGACGAGCGCGACCAAGCTATAGGCAAGGCCGCGAGAATGGTGGCCGCAGACATTGTTGGCCGCGCGCAATGAATACAAAGCCCTTGTTACCCCAAAGGAGGATAGCTGTAAACTGGCACTAAAGAAGATCGGGATGTGCAATTAACGACCTAAGTGCTTTGTTCACAGATTCGGAATCGGGAAAATGTTGTCTTACATCTGGGTCGAGCATAACGGAACCCTCTTCGAGTGCAAAGTAGTGAACTTCAGTTGATCCATCTTGTTTTTCTACTTTTACTAAATGCCCCTGACGATACGCTTTATAGTGCTTTCCACGTACACCATCAGAAAAATCGTACTCTGCTCTCATTTCGTCTTTTCCTTTTTGTTTATCGCTTTTCATAATCCAATCGCTCCCTTCTCGTTGGTATCCTGCTGCTGATTAAACGAATGGTTTCGTTTCGCTCCGTATAAACCACAACCAAAATTCTTCCTCTTGAGGAGCATCCCAAATTTATAAAGCGCTCCTCGTTTATAGAGTGGTCTGGATCATGAATTGTGATCGCAAGAGGGTCATTAAAAACTGTTTTTGCCTCTTCAAAATCGACACCGTGTTTTCTGTGATTTTCCAAGGCTTTGTTCTCATCCCATTCAAAGATAGGTGTCAATTATTATTCCCTCATCCTTGTATCTGTCTCCAATGAAGGCGGTACCGACGGGAATTGTAGGGTCGGCTACGACTTAGCGCAATCGCCCCGCGCCATCAAACACCATATCAGCCAGCGCGCCGGTTTGCTCTAAGTCGGGATGGTCGCCGAACTCTCGCAGCAGGCTGGCGGAGAGTTGGATGTGGCCGATGTCGAGGGTGTTTTTGATGCGGACGACGCGCGCCTGTTCGGGATTGGCGAGGTTCTGCACCGCAAGCGCGGCTTCAATGGCCTCGCGGTCGGTTGCCATGACGACTGGGATGTACGCGCGATTGAGGAAGGTGGTGGTGAAGACGTTGGCGTACGTGGCCTCGAAGTCGATGCGCTCGTGCAGGCGGCGGGTAATGATGTCGGCGAGGCCGACGCCGTTGGCATTGCCGTGGGTTTCGTCGGTTAGGTCGAGTACCACGATGCGAGCCGCACCTGGGGACTCTGGCTCTTTGACGCCGGGCAGGAGCATGCGGCCGACGACGTTGGTGTCCATGCCCGTGCCCGAGATATTCTTGCCGATTTGCTCGATGATCAGCAGGTCGATGCCTTGGACGAAGAGGCGGGGCATGGCGCGCCGCGCTTCCTCCAAAAGCTGCGGCTCGCGGCTTTGGAACTGCCTAGGTTGCAGGGCTTCGACGCGGAGCGTCTCTTCATAGGCGTTTTCGACGAGGGCCACACCCATGAGAATCGGCGCTTGGTCGAGGATGCAGCGGCCCCAAGCCGGGATCAGGCGGGCGAGGCTTTCGGCACCCCCGGCGTGGGCGATGGTCGCACCTTTGTGGCTGCCTAGGCCAATGGTCATCATCTTCATCAGGCCGCTCTCAAAGGTCCCGCGAAAGGAGGTGTGCGGCTTGACGCGGTTGACGAGCACCACGCCATCGGCTTCGGTCGCGAGCCGGTTGAGTAGTACGGGGGTGCCGTCGTCGAGTTGGCCTACCTCGACGACATCCATAGTTGCCTCGACTGGGCAGCCCATGCTCTCGGCGTCGAGACCGTAGCTGGCGAGCACTTGCTTTTGACCTTGAGCCGTAGCGCCGCCGTGGCTGCCCATAGCTGGCAGCAGGAACGGCTTGCCGCCGGCCTCTTTGACGCAGTCGATGACGGTGCGGGTGATGAGCGGGATATTGGCGATGCCACGGCTGCCGCCCGTAACGGCGATTCGCGCACCGGGAGCGATGGCATCGGCTAGGCCGGCGTGCGCTAGCTGGTGGCGGACTTCGCCGGCCACGTCGGCGAGCGAGTCGCTGGCAAAGTGCTGCTTGACCGGGGCCATTTGTGGTAGTTGCACGGCAGGTACCTCTATCCTTCGCCGACTAGGGCGGTGCGCAGGCGCTGGGCGCGTTCGCCGATCGGCAGGGCCGGTTTGGGCACCGGCTCGGTAGCCGGGGCGATTTTCCAGATAAAGACGACCGGGCCTTCTTCCGCAAAGTGCTGGTCGAGCTTGGCGTCGAAATCGTCGTCGGTGTCGATGGTATAGACGCGCTGGAGGCCGGCCCCACGGCAGATTTGCTCGTAGTCGATGAAGGCGGCTCCGGGCACGGGCTGACTGCCGGTGACTTCGTACGTGCCGTTTTCCGTGATGACGAGGGTTAGATTCGGGGCCGGGCGCTGGGCCAAGGTGACGAGGACGCCCAGCGACATCAGGGTGCTGCCGTCGCCGTTGATGCACAAGACCCGGCGCTCGGGCTGGGCAATGGCCAAGCCCAGCGCAAAGTCGGCGGCGTGGCCCATGGCGCTTTCGACGTGGGCAAAATCCAGCGGGCCGTCAGAGTGCGCGGCCCAGGGCATGGCCACGCTCATGGTGGTGACCACGACTTCGTCCGTGCGTCTGGCGGCTAGTTTTGCGAGGCAGGTGTATTTGTCGAGCATCTTATGCAGTCTCCGCAACCAGCAGCACAGCGGTTGGCAGCGAGGTCTCTTGGGCCTTGGCGAACGCGGCGTCGATTTGACCGCAGTCGTCGTCTGTGTGCATGGCGGTGTAGGGAATGTTCCAAGCCTTGAGAGTCGGCTCGAAGAAGGTGGCGGCCGTATCGACGCGGGGAGCACCTGGGGCCATAGTTGCGTAGCCTCGGTAGCCGACGAGCATGACGAGGGGAATGCCCATGTTGTAGGCCGTGCCGCGCAAGGCGTCGCCGGCCTCCAAAAAGCCCGTGTTCTGGATCAACACGAGCGGATGGGCACCGCCCAAATACAGGCCGGAGGCCAAGCCGTACGCCTCGCCCTCGCGGCTGGTGAGGATCACTTCGATAGTGTCGTGGTCCCACAGGCGCTCGTACAGGACGCACGAGCCATTGTCTGGGACCCCTAATACGTGCGTAATGCCGTGCCGTTCAAGGGCGGCGATGATCTTGGCGGCGCTGATCACGATACTACTCGGCGAAGATCGCACGGGTGGCGATGCCGCTCTGATGGCCTTCCTGCTGGATGCCGCCGATAAACTGGGCGGTGCGGCCAGCCGGGGCAGTGCCTGCGTAGTACGCGCTGAAGGACTCGTTGAAGGCGACCAAACCAGCGCGATTTTGCGCGGAGTCGGCACCAGCGACGATGTAGGCGTTGTTGAAGACGCCGTCCTCTTTGAGACCCGCGCCGCCAGCTTCCTTGATCCGGGCGTCGAGCGTGCCGAGCTGTTGGCCGGCGTCGCTGCCGCCGACGGCTGAGACGTGGACTTCGCGCACGCCGTGGTGGCGCAAGCCCGCCCAGGTCGAGAAGCCGTCCTCGATCTGCCCCGAGCGCACGATTTCGACTTCACCGGAGACCACGCGGGGCTGCGGCTCGACGATGCCGTCGAGGTTGGGGATCCGCGACACCGGGTAAATCAGGCCAGCGGGCCGGTCGTCGCCGTAGTAGTCTGCAAAAACTTGGCGGGTGGTCTCGATGCGCTCCCAAGTTTTGTCTGGGTCGTCGTCCACGGCGACGAGGATCTCCATGAATACGGTCTGCTTTTTGAAGTCAACGCCTTGTTCGGCAAAGGGCTTGGCGTATTGCTCTTCGAGGACGAAGCGCATTTCTTCGGCCAAGTCGGAGCCGAGCGTGGTGATCATTTCGCCGTCTCGCTGGTGCATGACCGAGGCACCCGAGGGCTGGTGATCGACCCAAGTGCCGTAGTCGATTGTGCCACCGCTGATGGAGACGGTCTCGCCAGCGCAGGCCTTGATCTGGACCTCGAAGAGGGCCGCTGGGTCTGGGAAGCCTTCCGGGTGGGTGAAGCGGGCCATGCGGTTGGAGCGCATGGGGCCGCCGGTGACCGCGGCGATCATGGCTCCGTAGCAGGAGTTGAAGTCGTTTTTGCGCTGGTCGCACTCGTCGCGGTCAGCAGATGGGGTGGTCCACAGGACGTCGGTCTTATACACGTCCGACCAGTGGACGCCGCAAATTTCGAGGCCCTTGTTGAGGTTTTCGATGGTGCCGAACCACTCCGAGCCAACGTCGTTGGCGTATTGGGTGCCGACGTTGCCCGAAGGCTCGACTAGGCGCACGACGTGGCCATTGTCGTCGGTGATGATCACTTCGGTGGGGTTGGAAAAGATGGCGATGGGGTTGTGGCGGACGATATTGACTTGGGCCATGAGCTCCTCGGTTGATTTTGTGAAAGGTTGCCGCGAATTATATTGCAAAAAAATAGGCGGTCTGCCCAAGATAGACAATAGGGAGGGGCGAATGTCCACCTGCGCCGTACTCTTTGCCAAAAAACCAGCTCCCGGAGCGGTCAAAACCCGGCTCCAGAGCCATTTGAGTACCTTTGACGCCGCGCGTCTGTACGAGGCTCTGCTGCTGGACTGCGCCACTGCGCTGCATGCGACACAGGCTGCTGCCAAGGTGGTGGCCTTTACTCCGGCCCATGCTGGAGACGCCCTGCGCACCCTGCTAGCCCCGATTGGCACCTTCGAGTACGTGCCGCAGATAGGAGCCGATTTAGGACAGCGGATGGAGGGCCTGATGCAGTGGGCCTTTGCGCGAGGGGCCGAGCGGGTGGTCCTCGTCGGCTCGGACAGCCCTTCTCTGCCGGCCGCGTACATTGACGAGGGGCTGGCGCTTTTACGCGAGAAGGAAGTGGTCTTGGGCCCGAGCATGGACGGCGGCTACTACTTGGTGGGTCGGCGCAAAGGGAGAGCCGGATATTCCAAGACGTGGCTTGGAGCACCGAGATGGTGTTCGAGCAAACCTTAGGGCGCTTGGGGACGCAGA
The DNA here is from genome assembly GCA_022820705.1 of Candidatus Latescibacterota bacterium. Classification (GTDB taxonomy): domain Bacteria; phylum Latescibacterota; class UBA2968; order UBA8231; family UBA8231. The sequence continues at coordinate 36,399 of JAJEEZ010000439.1, forward strand.
CGCTCGGCCTGCTGCCGCCTTGGTACGATGTGGATACGCCGACTGATGCTAGGTTTTTAAAGGTGCATCTCGAGGCCTTGGCGCGGGCGGGTAGTAGCCAAGGACAGCACAGCTTGGCCGTGTTGCGCGACTTGAAGCTGCCACTACCCTAGCGGTCGGCTTTCTTGCGGAACAAGGCTTCCCAGCGGTCTAATTCGTCTGACGGGCGGGCTTCCGTACCATCGCGGTCAGTCGCGGGTGGCATCTCGTCGGCTTTCTTGCGGAACAAGGCTTCCCACTGATCGAGGTCGTCCGGGTCGAGAGGTGGGTGAGCTTCGGTGCCGTCTCGGGTAGATGCTGGTGCCTTCGGTGCTTGGTCGGCTCCCTTGTGGAACAGTTTTTCCCACTGATCGAGTTCGTCCGGGTCGAGAGGTGGGTGAGCTTCGGTGCCGTCGCGACCGGGCGCAGGCGTGGATTCGTTCGACTCCTGAATAGGTTCGGTGAGTTCGTCGAGAAAATCCTCAGAACAGGTCGAGCGGATCTTGTGGCGCGTTGCGCTGCGCTGGACTGCGCGGTCCGAGCTGATGACCCGCAGCCACTTGGCACCGTGCTTTTGCGCGACCGCCTGCGCGATTAGGTCGTCGGCTTGCTGAGGGTAGCGCGAGAATTCTATGGTGACGTGCGGGCCACTTGCACTCGCTGCGCTCGACGATTCGCCGGTGCCGTCGTAATACAGGGTAATGTGCTTGTTGGCGCGGCGGCCATAGGCGGCGAGTGCCTGCTGCAGGCGGTTGCGCGCTCGTTCCAGCGAGTCGCCTCGGCCTTGGAAAAGCTGGCTCGCTTTGATGAGGTTGTAGCCGTCTATGAGCAGGTGTTCTTTCTTGGTGGCCACGGCTGTCGTCCTCACGCAAGGTGGATGCCTTGGGCATTGAGCTGATAGGAGACCACTCTGCTGTTGGCAAAGGCCGCGTGTTGGCGCAGCTTGTCGAGTCTGGTGTGCAACTCGTCTGCTTGCCCCTCGGCAGCGATGAGGAGGGCAAAGCCGCCGCCGCCGGCACCGGTGAGAAGCCCGCCCTCGGTTAGGTCGGTGATCTGGGGATTTTCGAAAAGGTGTTGCAAAGCGTCGTTGGTGGCTTGGGGGTCGAGGATGCAGCGCAACTGCCAGTAGCGGTTGGCTAGCCGCCCGAGATCGGCGTATGCGCCCGCGCTCAGTGCGGTCACCATTTCGTCGTGAATGGCCAGTGACTCGCGGATGGCTCCATAGCGCTGGTGGTCGCGCAATAGATAGGCGTCGAGGACGACGTTGAGGCCGCGGGTTGCCGAGCGCGATATCCCCGTGTCGAAGAGCACGACTCGCTCGGTGAACAAGCGCTCGTCCACCTCGGTGAGGAATGTGCGCTCGGGCGCGGGTAGGCCGTCGGTCGGCGGCGCGTAGAAGTTCTTGATGGCCGAGGGGCCACCGCTGGCACCGCGCGCATCCTGCCAACCGCTGTTGAGGCCGAGGCTCTGTTCGAGCATGAGGCTTTGGTCGTAGAGGCCGGGGTATTCGCACGCGGGCGCGGCGTAGGGGTGACCGGAGAGATGGTAGAGCATTTTGAGAATGGCGGCGGACAAGACGCCGCTGGTTCCTAGGCCGGACCCTTGTAGAACCTTACTGCTGGTGGTGATTTCCAAGCCACCGCCACCGGTAAAGGCGGCGATGTCTTGGATGACGTCTGTGGAATTTGGCCGGACGATGCCCGCGTGTACTAGCCCTTGTTTGACCAACCGCAGGGCTTCGTCGCCGCTGCGGCGGTAGGCAAAGAACAGCTCGCTGACGGTTGCGGCCGCGCTTTGTTTGCTGGCTTCAAAGTCGGCCTTGAAGCCCCGCGAGCGCGAGCGGAGGATGAGTTGGGGTTCGGCTAGCCTCCGTGCGGAGACTTCCAGCGGTGGTTGGGCTCGCTCTTCCCGGCCCTGTTGCAGATTGACGGCGATATTGAGGGTTTTTCCCCCTTGTTCTTTACTGCGCAGGTGATTGTCCGAGGCATTGGCGCTGGAGATCCCTAGGCGCAGGGGCGATTGGATGCAAAAGGCTTGCTCGTAAGCCGCTTCGGTCATGCGCGGCGCGGCGGCGCGGCCACTGTCGAGGGCGGCCAAGCTGTGCTGGAGGTCGATGCTCTGTAGTTGGTTGATCCGCGCCTCGTAGGCTGAGGCCAGTTTGTCGATGTGCTTGGCTTCTTTGAGTTGGACAATGTCTTGGCTGTCGATGCAGCAGGGCGGCAGCGCTCGTCGCCAGACTCGCGGTTCGGCGGCGAGCGTTCGGTAGATGTCGGCCATGATGCGGGCAACGCGCATCCCGCGCAGGCAGCGGATGGAGGCATCGCATTCTTCTAGGTAAGCATTGAGGCGTTTGAGCACCTGCAAGAGCGCCTTGGGAGATTTGGGGGGCAAAAGGCGCAGCAATTGGCGGTGGTCGAGATCGACTAAACCATCGACTAGATCGACGGTTAGTTGCGGCAGTTCTTGGGCGACCGCAGCGCCGAAGAGCGCTTCCCACTCGTCGGGCGTGGTTGCCGCGAGAAGCGCGTCGATGGCCGCAGGGGTTTCCAAACGGGACAAAAGCGACCGATTGAAGAGCAGATCGCGGAGAAAGCGGCGTTTTTCCTCGGGTTTGCCGGTCCGTGCTGCGTCGAGGATGTGATCGACGAGCGATTGGACTTCGCGCAAATCAGCGGCTTGTTCGAGGCGTTCGAGGAATGCTTTCATGTGGTTAGTCAGGGATGAGGGTTGCTGAAAATTATACGCAAAAAACGCGCGCCGCGCATTAGGGAGGGGCGGCATCGCCCATGAGTTCGCCAGCCTCGATTGCGAACTCGAGGTAGTTTTGTCGCGGAGGTAGCGGGCAGATATAAATGGGATTGTACGCGCAGTATGGGTTATAAGCGTTATTGAAGTCAATGACATACATGCCATCGTCCTCCCTCGTCAGGCGCGCGTAGCGCCCGCCTCCATACGTGGTGTGGCCGTTGGTCAGATCTTTGAAGAAGATTTCCGTTTCGCCGGTTTGTGGGCTGCGGTACACCTCCAGCCAAAAATCGTTTTCGCCGAAGGCCGAAACAAAGCGTCCGAATCGCTCAAGCTCGGT
>JAJEEZ010000196.1:0-6990 GCA_022820705.1 Candidatus Latescibacterota bacterium
TCGGCTTCTGGGTCGGCGATGAGATAGGACTGGGTCGCCGCCTCTTCGAGCAATATCGCGTCCCTGCCCTCCAGATCCCACATGTAGCTAAAACCGTCCCATGTATCAGTTGGGCCGCGCTTGACCAAAAAGCGCGTCTCGACAATGTGCCGAGTGTCCAAATTACCCTTTTCCAACTCTATGTAGAAATTCTTCACCACCACCGCGTTGGAGGGAAATTTCCAGACGCCCGCAGCGGAAAACTCAATCTGGCTTTGCCCGGGCAGCGCGATAAAGCGGGTCTTGGCCGTCCCGTCGGACCACAATACCGAATTGACCCCGTAGGGAATGAGTCCCGGAGCCGGGGTCTGGGCCACTACATTGCTAAACAAGCCCGACTCGGAGACGGTCTGAGGCACTCGTCCCTCGACCGGAGCGATGAGCAAAGAAGTGTTCGTCACCCTCTCTTGCAGGCCGTACGGGGCCTGGGCTAGGACGGCCGGGGAAGCCATCAAGGTTAGCAAAACAATGAACAGTAGCATGACCGTCCGGTTTGGGGAGACTGCAAAAGGACAGGAGTAAAATCGCTTACACCAGTCCCTCACTCCAACACCGACCCCTCCTCTTCCACCCGCCCGTACATGCGCGCAAATTCCTCAGACCCATCGTCGTGCCACACCTCAAAAGACAATCCCCGGATAGTTCCCTCGGCAAAGCCGGTCAACGCATCGATCGGCGGGATGCTGGCCGTGTAGAGCACGTGCCCATCCGGCAGGCGCAGCCTACCCAAATGTCGGGGAATCTCCGCCGGCCCGCGCTGCGCCAAGCGCGCAATGACCGCTTCGTCCACCTCCACTCCGAGACCCGGCTCCTCCGGCACGGGCGAACAGCCTTCGACGATCTCAATGCGTTGCCGGGCCGCGTCCTCCTCGTACTGGTCGTCGAGGTTGATCGAGTGGGCCGCCGTCGGCAACACAGCCGCCAAGTGCAGCGCCAACGCCTTGGCCAAGGTGCCCCCAGTTAGCTGCACTACCACCTGCATATTGGCTTTGCCATAGGCCAAGCCGCGCACCAACGCGTCGCCAAACCCGCCGCAGTACTCGGCCACGATATACGCATCGGCCATCCCCTGCACGACCTCCTGCAACCCGCCCAGTGGCGGCACGTGCATGACCAGTGGCACCCCGCATTGGGCGCGGAGCCGCCGCCAGCCTTCTACATCGCTCAACACCAAAGGATCCTCGATGTAACCCACTACGGGCGACTTTTCGAGCTGTTTGACGATGGGCAACACCGTGGCCAAGGTGCGGTTGGAATTAAAGTCGTACTGCATCTTGAAACCGGGAGGCGCAACGTCCTCTACCGCGCGATTCTGCTCGAACACGTCGTAGTGCTGACAAGTGTGCATCTTGAACAGCCGGTAGCCTTGATCGGCAGCGCGGACGATTTCGCGGCTCAGCTCTTCGGGATCAGCGGGCCGCGTCCACGCCGCCACGGGCACGCGGTCGCGTACCTTGGGACCCATCAGCTTGTAGGCCGGCACTTCGAGGTACTGCCCCATCACGTCGTACAAGGCCCCGGCCAAGCCGAGGTGAACATCGCTGCCCAAAAAGTCAAAGGGGCTGCGGCCGATGAGGCCCTCCACGCTCTGTGCGGGCGGCGGCGTGCAGCGGTACTCGCCCCAGCCCACCAAGCCATTGTCGGTTTGCACCTTGAAGAAGGTGCGCTGGTCAATGGAGCGGAAGCGCACGGCGTGCTCGGCGTTGCGGGCGGCGAGCGGTACGTGCGCTGGAATGATGTCAACATCGGTAATTTTCACGGTAGTTCTCCTCGGCGCGTAAGCGAGATTGCGTTGGTAGCAAAAATTGACCATCCATCGCCGTCGGCCTTAACTTACCCCATCCCACCCCAATCGCCAAAGACAGTCTAACCCATGCCTTCTTACATATCTGCTTACGACACTGAAGCCGTGTACGCTTGGTGGGACGCGCCTGCCGGGCCGGGCTACCAAGGTCGGATCAGCTACGAGGGAGAGCGGCTGACCGAGTGCATTGCCGGCGTCCGGGCCGTGGCCCAAGTGCATCTAGAGCGGCAAGCGCCGGCCTCCTTTTTCATCGTCGCCGAGCTGTTGCAACGCGCCGCGTCCGAATTTCGCGCCATCCTCGACGAGCCCCTTTTTGACATCCAGTGCCATTCGTTCACCCACAAAGACCTAATCGGTTTAGCCGACGCCGATGACAGTGCCGCCTTACAACGCGAGTTAGTCGATTCCAAAAAACTGATCGAAGACACCTTTTCCCGCCCAGTGATCGGCTTGACCGCGCCCGGCGGTTACACGCGCGGCTTCATTGGCCAAAAGCGCATCCTGAACGTGATGTGGGAGGCCGGCTACCGCTATATGCGCACAGTCGGGGCCGGGCCGGACGGAACCATGCCCGCGCCGCTCAACCGGCCCTTCTGGTACGCCCGCGAGGGCTTCCCCGGCCTCCTCGAAATGCCCTCGCACGCCTGGCACGACAACATCCTCACCGGGCAGCCGGGCAAGGTGCTGTGGCCGCCGCAATTCCCTTGGCCCTATCCGGCGCACATGCCCGAAGACGCCCAAGGCGTGTACGACGCCTACGCCCCGGGCATCGACTACGTGCAACAAGCAAACCTGCCCTATTACTTGCCCATCTTCCACCCTTGGTCCGTCTATCGCATCGACCGCCGCGCGCAACAACTCGACCTCCTCTTGCGCCACGCGCAAACGGAAAACCTCCCCCTCGTCTCCTGCACCCAACAGTACGAACACGCTCTAGCCCATAAATCCCAAATCCCCGACGCCTCACCAGACGATCTATAACCCCATGCCCTCCCTCTCTTCTGCCCACCTCGCCGCCATCGCCCGCCACCGCCGCCTCATAGTCAATTTCGACGTGACCTTTGCGATTAATGTGCAGCATCGCCGCAACCCGGATCGGCCCGACCTCGTGGAGCATCTGTTCGAGTTCGCCGACGCGCCCGGATCGCAGATCGACAGCATTTGGTGGAACTGGGGCGAGGGGAATCAAGCGCCCTATCCGAGCGAGCACTTGCCGCTGTACGACCATCCGCTCTATCAAAAGTGGGCGGACGAGGGGACGGACATCGTCAGCCAAGTCCTCGCAGCCACCCAACGCCGCGGCCTAGAGTGCTTCTTCTCGCATCGCATGAACGGCTCGGACAACGACCTCGGCCCGTTTGCGCGCATCCCCGCGAAAGTGGCACATCCCGACTGGCTCTTTCGCACGCCTTGGTGTACGCACGCGGACAACGGCTATTGGAATTTCGCCCTGCCCCAAGTCCACGACTACGTCCTGCGCAACTTGCGCGAGGTAATCGAGCGCTGGCCTTTTGACGGGATGGAATTGGACTTTGCCCGCGGGGTCGTCTTCCCCGCTGGCCAAGGCTGGTCCAACCGCGAGCGGCTAACTGAATTCATCGCCCAGTTGCGAGAATTATCACTATCCGAGGGCGGGCGGCGCGGGCAGCCCTTTCTCCTCGCCGCCCGCATCCCCGAGACACTCGTGGGCTGCCGCTTCGACGGGATTGATGTCGAGCGCTGGGTCGGCGAGCAATTGATCGACTTACTGGCCCTCGGCGTGCGCTCTTTTGAGGTGGATCTGGCGGATTTCCGGCGCGTGGTCGCCGGCACCCCGGTCAAGCTCTATCCGTCCATAGACGATCACCACGCTACGGACGGCTACCAAAATCCCGGCATCGAAGTGCTGCGCGGAGTGGCGGCCAACTGGTGGCATCAAGGCGCAGACGGCATCCACACCTTCAACTTCAACTACGCAACAGACGCCCCGTACGCTGGCCAAGATTGGGCCAGCCATCGCCGCGCCTACCAAGAGTTAGGCGCAGTGGCAACGCTCCGCGCCAAGGACAAGTGCTTCGTCGTCCAGCGTCGCGGGGGCGGGCACGGCCCCACCGTGATCCCCAACCCCGAGGATTGGGCCACCCCGAGGCACCACTACGCCAACACCAACATGCTGGCCCAACTGCCCGCGGCCGTGCCCAACGACGAACACACCGATCTCCTGCTGCAAATACACGTGGGACTCGATCTGACTGTCGAGCGAATCGCCGCAGCCGAGTTGCGCCTCCTGCTGTCCGACCCGAGCGCAGCGGACTTGCCCACGGCCCAACGTCTGCCGCCGGTGCAAGTGGCGACCATCGGTCATCCCGACGGAGAACTCGTCAATATCTCGGTTGCACAAGGGGTGGAGCGAACCGTGCAGATACGACTGAACAATGCGTTGCTGGAGCAGCCGACTGAGGACAATGGGTGGTTGGTCTGGCCGGTCGAAGGGGCGCTCTTGGCGGCTGGCGCGAATCTGGTCGGCATCAGCGCACAGGGACGAGCACTCGACGCGCCGCATTTCGTCGTCGAAAAGCTGGAAATAGCTGTGGTGTGCGAGGTTGTGGACTAGGCCTTTTGCAAAACGCGCCAGCGGTCGTAGTAAATTCCAGCGAAAGCGCTCATATTCGCTTGAGTACACAAAAAAGTCCCGCCGAGCAGCGGGACTCAACGGGTTTGTCAACCCGGCTCAGTCGGCTTCTGCCGGTTCAATCACTTCAATGCCCGCCTCGCGCAGGGCTTGCGCCCGATAGCTATAGATATCCGCCGTGGCGAGTAGGACCCGCACCGGAGCCACCCCGGTGGCCTCGGTGTACAGACGGCGCTTGCGCTCCAGCCGCTCTTGGATAGTGGCTCCCACACTGGCGGCGATCTCGACGAGGATGTGCTGATCGGCATTGACGATGACCACGTCGAATTGTTCGCCCGCAATGACGCGCTCCTCGACCGCGGCTCCAAAAGATTCCTCCAACAGGGATGCCATGGTCCGCCGGAACACACTTTCGTTGCGGATACCCCAGCGCGAACCCAGCCGATCGATGGCTTGCGAAACTTCATCAAAGCGTTGATCTACTTCATCAAAGCGTTGATTCATCTCAGTCTGCACTTGCTCAAAGCGTTGATTCATCTCAGTCCGCACTTGCTCAAGGCGTTGGTCCATCTCAGTCCGCAACTCCCGCAGTTCCTTCAGCACCATGGCCACCTCTTCGCGGCGGGCAAACGCGCCCAAGAACCCTTGGTAAATCAGCGGCTCGAGGTCTGGGCGGCGGTCCAACAGGTCGGGGAGTTGCCGGTTGAACAGGTCGATCAGTTCTTCATCACTAAAGGTTCTCATCGCTCTTGCGCCTTTTTCTTTTAACCCAAATCAGTTCAGGGAGCGTCTGCAAACCCCTATATTTGAGAGTCGCAAGGTTGAAACACATTGTCAAGATGGAGGGAAGGTCTAGCACATCATGGATCGCATTCTACTAGTAGGCTGCGGCGGCTTCATTGGAGCCGTGTTGCGCTACTTGGTCTCCTTGGGAACCCAGCGCCTGTTGGGCACCCCACTCTACGCCACCCTCACAGTCAACGTAGTCGGCTGTCTAGTCATTGGTTTTTTGGGCGGCTTGGCCGAAGAGCGTCAATACCTTAGCCCCCAGCTTCGTCTATTCCTCTTCGTCGGCATCCTCGGCGGCTTCACCACTTTTTCATCCGTGGCCTACGAAACCGCGCAAATACTCCGCGCCGGTCAGGTGCCAGCCGCCTTAGTCCACATTGGGCTGCAACTGCTGCTGGGCATTCCCGCCGTATTCGTCGGATATTGGGCGGCCCGCTAGCCGCCTAGCCCGCGCAAATACGCCAAGCTCGCGGGCGCAGCTTCGCGCAAGCTCGCCTGGCGATAGACCTTGACCGAGGCAAAACCCGTGTAGCCGATGGCGTCCAAGGCCGCGAGAACAGCCTTGAAGTCAAGATGACCGCTGCCCAGCACGCCGCCGTTGCTCTCACACAAGTGGACGTGCCGCAGCGCGTCGCCGCAGTCGAAAATGGGCTGGGTCAACGACTTTTCTTCAATGTTCATGTGGATCGTATCAACCATCGGCCTAAAAGCCGGCACGCTAATGCGCTCAATCAGGGCGCGCACCTCGCCGACGGAATTGTTAAACCCCACTTGCAGATGATTGATCGGCTCGACGACCAGGTCCACGCCAGCGTCTTGCCCGGCCAAGCCCACTTCGCGCAGGCCATCCGCAATGCGCTCGTTGGCCACCTCGGCATCGGGTTCATCCGCGCGCAACCCCTGCAAAAGCCCGACCACGAGAATGGCGTTAAAACGCTGTGCAATCGGCAAGTAATCCCGCAGCCTAGCGACGGCACCTGCACGTCGGTCCGCATCGGCCACACTCAAGCACAGCCCCTCGGCATAAGCAGCCCCGGTCAACAGCGACGGCACCACCAAGCCGCACCCCTCCACCGAGCGCTCAATCGCGTCCAATTGCCCCAGCACCGCAGGCGTCAGATTCAACTCGACGCCCTCGTACCCACAGTCCCGAATGAAGTCCAACCCAGCGGCGAAATCGCCCCCGAGATCCGCAAAGTCGATTACCATATAGCTGTATTGCATCGCTGTCTCCAAGTGAGTAGAAAAGTGGCGGCCAACCGCCGCCGTGTCTAAGTTACTCCATTCCATTTCGCCCCAACAGCGGAGCGCGCATGCGATACCGACGATTCGGCAAAACAAACTGGCAAGTCAGCGAAATCGCCATGGGCGGGTCTTGGTTCTACGGACGCCCGGAATACGGCCTCCTGCCGGTGGCGCACGGAGTCGCCATGGTCGAGCGCGCCCTCGAATTGGGCATCAATTACTTCGACACCGCCCCGCTCTACGGCCAAGGCCGCAGCGAAAAGGTCCTCGGCCACGCCCTCAAAGGCGTTGACGCGCCCTATTATCTGGCGACCAAGGTCGGCTATTATCCCGCGCCCTTCGACTACACCCGCGATACCGTATGGCGGGGATTTGAGGCCAGCCTCCTGCGCTTGCAGCGCGACTCAGTCGATCTGTTGCAACTCCACGAGGCCGAGCAGGCGGGTTGGGAGGGAATATTCGGCCGGGGACGCGCCCTAGAGGCCATGCTCGAAATCCGCGA
>JAJEEZ010000482.1:0-8493 GCA_022820705.1 Candidatus Latescibacterota bacterium
TCACGTCAGCGTCGCCCGCAACGGCCGCTCCCTCGCAGAGGTGGGCCTCTACGACCCCATGCACGCCAGCGTCAAAATCGACGAAGAGCGCGCCATCGAGTGGCTCAACAAAGGTGCGCAGATGAGCGAGACCGTCGCCGATCTCTTCCACAGCCAAGGAATCTTGGCCCGCTGGAAGGGTCAAGAGGGCCGGGTGCGCGACGACGCCCTCTCCGGTGACAAGCCCAAGCGCCGGCGCAAGAAAGCGGCGGCCGCGCCAGTCCAACCGGCTGAACCGGTTGAGCCAGAAGCCGCTGAACCAGTCGAACAGGACGAACAGGCAGCCGCTGAATCGGCTGAATCGGTCGAGCAAGAAGAAGTTGCACCGGACGAGCAGGTAGCTGCTGAACCAGAAGCCACTGAATCAGCCGAACCGGTTGAGCAAGAAGAAGCTGCGCCAGCCGAAGCCGAACAGGCAGCCGCTGAATCAGCCGAATCGGCCGAGCAAAAGGAAAAATAGACGGATAACCGCATGGCCGGGCGCGTCGCCGTAGCCTATATCTCCCGCCCGTGGGGAGTGCGCGGCGAGGTTCGGGCCCAAGCCCTGACGCACCGCATCGAGCGCTTCAGCGACCTGCGGGATGTCGTCCTCCAATGTGCGGGCCGACCCGACCAGCCGCTCGAACTCGAGCGCTGGCGCACAGACGCTAAGAGCTTGTTGCTCAAATTCGCTGGCATTGACTCGCCCGAACAGGCGCGTTCAATCTTGGCCGGGGGCTACGTTACCATCGCCCCCGATCAGCGCGATCCCCTGCCGGAGGGCACGCACTACATAGACGACCTAGTGGATTGCGCGGTCGTCAACTCGGAAGGGGAACTATTGGGCCACATCGTCGAGGTCTTATCCATGCCGACGACAGATGTTTACGTGGTCCATGGAGCCAAAGGCGAAGCCCTTGTGCCGGCTGTCGGCGACTTTGTCGTGGAAATCGCGCCGGGTCGGGTCGTCGTGCGGGGCATTGAAGAGCTATTTGGACCATGAAAATAGACATCGTAACGCTCTTTCCGGATTTCTTTGCCTCGCCGTTGGCGACCAGTATGATGGCCCGCGCCATCGCCCAGGGCCTGCTGACCGTCGAGACCCACGACCCGCGCGATTGTGCAACCGACAAACACCGCACCGTGGATGACGCGCCTTACGGCGGCGGCGGCGGCATGGTCCTCAAGCCCGAGCCCGTGTACCAGCTTTGGCAGGAACGAGACCTAGCGGCCAGCCGCTGCATTTACCTGACAGCCGACGGCCAACCGCTCAACCAAGCGCTCGCCGTCGAACTGGCGCTCGAGAAGCGGTTGGTGCTGTTGTGCGGGCATTACAAAGGAGTAGATGAGCGCATACGCACCGAGCTTATCGACCGTGAAATTTCAATCGGCGACTACGTGCTCACCGGCGGTGAGCCGGCCGCTCTCGTCCTCATCGACGCGGTGGCTCGGCTCATACCCAACGTTTTGGGCAACTTCTCTTCGGCCTTGGACGACTCATTCCAAGAGGCCGTACTCGATTGCCCTTGGTACACGCGGCCAGTTGAATTCCGCGGCCAACGCGTCCCCGATGCCTTGCTTTCCGGCGACCACGAGCGCATAGAGCACTGGCGGCGACGCCAAGCCCTGCGGCGCACGTTTGCGCGTCGGCCCGACTTGCTGCAACAGATCGAACTCGACGAAGAAGAACAACAGCTCATCGCCACTTGGCAGGAGCAAGGGCTGGAAGAAGCCCCGTAACAAACAAGGTGATACAATGGACTCAAGTATCCTGCGCGAACTAACCTCGGACCAACTCAAAACCGATCTTCCCGTATTCGGCGCTGGCGACACCGTGCGCATCCACGTGCGGGTCATTGAGGGCGACAAGGAGCGCACCCAAATTTTTGAAGGAACCGTTATCAAACGCAAAGGTAGCGGCATCCAAGAGACCTTTACTGTGCGCAAGATCTCTCAGGGCATTGCCATCGAGCGCATCTTTCCCATGCACTCGCCGCGCATCGCCAAGATCGAGCGCATGCGCGAGGGCCGGGTGCGCCGCGCCCGCCTGTTTTACCTGCGCGGTCGCAAAGGTCGCGCCGCCCGCATCCGCGAAAAGCGAGCACGCTAAGCGGAGACCGCGTCATGGCCCCACGCGGCGACTTGCCTTTTACGCGCAAAAACTGGTCCTTGGCCATAGCCGGCCTAGCCGCGATCGTACTCGGCTATGTGTTTTTGCGCATCCCACCGGCCGAGGGTTTTCTCTCCCTCACCCTAGCGCCGGTCCTCCTGGTAGTCGGCTACTGCATACTGATCCCCATGGCAATTTTGGTCCGGGACCAATCAGCAGACCAGGAAGACGAGGCTGAGCAGACATGACCAGCGCCCAACCTATCATCGACGACGGCGTCCGCGCCGACTACGCCCCTGATCTCTACCGCTACGACGCCGAGGCTCAACAAGTCGCCCGCTTTTCCGACATTGGCCCCGAGCAGCTAGCCTTCTTTCATCAGCAGGGCTACCTCGCAATAGCAGAGGCGTTTTCTCCTGCCCAAGTCGCCGACGCTGCCGACGCAGTGTACGACCTAATTGACGGCAAGCAGCCGGAATTTCGCGGCGTCCAACTGGAAACCTCCGCGCAAGGCCAAAAGCTAACGGGTGCAGCGCGGCGTAGTGCGGTACGCAAACTGATGAATTTTGTCGATTGGGATGGGCGTTTCCAACCCTTGGCCACCGACCCAGATCTCTTGGACGTCCTCGCCCGCCTGATGGACGACACGCCCGTTCTGTTCCAAGAGATGGCCCTGCTCAAGCCGCCTATGGGCCGCGAAAAGCCTTGGCACCAAGATTGCGCGTACTTCAACTATCCCTTGGGCACCACCATCATCGGCGTCTGGGTCGCCCTCGACCACGCCGACGCGAATAACGGCTGTCTGCACATCCTGCCCGGCACGCACCGCGAAGGTCCGGTCAATCACTTCAAGCGCCGCGATTGGCAGATCTGCGACACCGACGTCCAGACCGAGCGCGACGTCGTCGTGCCCCTCGCCCCTGGCGGTTGCCTGCTCTGGCACGGCATGACCCACCACGGCAGCCCGACCAACCCCTCGCAAAAAATGCGCCGCGCCCTGCAACTGCACTACCGACCCGCCAGCGCTGGCCAGATCGACACCGACGAGCGCATGCAGCACTTCGGCGGCGAAGTGCGCGGGGCCGAGTGCTGAACCTTATTTCAATCTGACCTTCATACCCAGCAGCGTTTTAGGAGGGCCAATCCGATGCAATTCATCCAACGCCTTCGCATGGGCGGCCTGCTGTCGTTTCCTCCAGATATGGACTTCTTTGAGTTGCAACCATTGAACGTCCTCATCGGTCCGAACGCCTCGGGAAAAACGAACTTCATCGAGGTGCTGGAACTCCTGCGTGCTACACCGACGGACTTCGCTGCCGCAATCCGGGACGGGGGTGGGGCACAGGAGTGGACGTGGAAAGGCGATTATACCAAGCATATGGTTGAAGAAGTAATGAGGGGCAGAGATCCGGAAGATGTATTGAACTTGTCTCCCAAGGCCTCGACCATAGAAGTCGAAATCAGTCGAGGTCAGAGAATCGTCCAACCATTAAAATATCGTCTGTCGTTTACCGCTATCAGCTCCCGAGTCAATATCATAGCCGAGTCCATCGAGAAGGTGAATACCCGGCAGGGGGCCAAGCGGTACTTCTACTACACATTCCAACAAGGGCTCCCGGCGATTAACATTCGCGTACGGACACAGGGTAAACAGGCTGAAAACCGAACGTTGCAGTCGGACGATATCTCCCTAGATCAATCCGTTCTTGCGCAGCGCAAGGATCGGGATCTCTATCCGGCACTCTATCAACTCGGGAGGCAATTCCAGTTGATACAGACGTTCCGCGAGTGGACGTTTGGTCGTTACAGTGCGTTGCGACAACCGCAACGCGTCGATCTTCCGGAGAAACGGCTACTCCCCGACTCCAGCAATCTTGCGCTGGTACTCAATCAGATCGAGCATAAGTCTGGACCGACACTCAACGAACATCTGAGGCGCTTCTTTCCCCGATTTGAGCGCATATCTACTGTAATCTCAGGTGGTACCGTGCAGTTCTACCTGCACGAACCCGGCTTCCGTGCGCCGATTCCCCCAACCCGGCTGTCCGATGGCACCATCCGATTCATCGCACTGCTGGCGACTCTGCTGGCCCCGGAGCCGCCATCGTTAGTTTGCATAGAGGAGCCAGAACTCGGATTGCATCCCGACGCAGTGGCGCTACTCGCCGACCTGCTCGTCGAAGCCTCCCAACGGATGCAGCTCGTGGTCACGACGCATTCAGACGCCCTTGTGTCGGCGCTGACCAATCAGCCGGCCGCCATCGTCGCTTGCGAGCGACCCGGGGCCGGCACCGTGTTGCGCCGCCTCGACCCCGAAAAACTCGCTAGTTGGCTGGATGATTATCTACTCGGCGACCTGTGGCGAATGGGCGAGCTTGGGGCCAATCCGTGAGCGGTATCGCCATCTACATGGAAGGCGGGGGTGAAGGCAATGCAACTAAGGCCGCTCTCCGCCAAGGGATGGACACGTTTCTGCAGCCACTCAAGGCAGCGGCCAGAGACAAGGCGCTGCCTTGGAAGCTGGTCTGTTGCGGCCCGCGCAACGAGGCATTCCAACGATTTCAAAATGCCGTCAATAGCGGGGACGATGCAGTGAGTGTCTTGCTAGTGGACGCAGAAGGGCCGGTGAACCAGTCGGCCCGACGCCACCTGCGAGACCGGGACCAATGGAATCTGAGTTTTGCTCCCGAAGAGACCATCCATCTTATGGTGCAGGCGATGGAGACCTGGATTGTCGCTGACTCGGAGACTCTGAAAAGCTATTACGGGCAGGGCTTCAGGGCGAATAGACTGCCGAGAGCGACGAATCTTGAAAGTGTGCCCAAGACTGACGTTGAAAACTCCTTACGCGAGGCGACAGAGCGCACACAGAAGAAGAACTACCACAAAATCAGGCACGCGGGCGATTTGCTGAAACTTATTGATGTGGAAAGTGTGAAGGCGCGGTGCGATCACTGCCAACGGTTGTTTGACGATCTCGGGCGGATAGTCGATGCGGCCTGATGTAGGGAATCGGGGCGACGATATTCGCTTGGTCTCGACCAGCCACGCCGTGTGAAATGACTTTCCGTGAACGGCAATAAATGCGCTGCCTGTGAATGAGACAGCCTCTTAGATCACGACGCCCACTTGAGCTTTTTCTTTCTCTGTACGCAATCCTGGAGATACAGATTGATCAAGCTCTGGTATGGAATACCCGTTTCGCCCGCCAAATCCTTAAAATACGCAATCATATCCGTCCCCAAGCAAAGCGTAACCTGCTTCTTAAGATGCTTTGCATAGGGATTCCGGACGGACTTCGAGAAATCGTATTCTTTCCTCATCACATGAACCTTTCGTATTGTCGCTGTTCATTCCTGTTAGCTTATTGTCAATATAAACTTCACTCTTGCTCCAAACGCAACATCGCCTCATCAATAAACCCACCCCCCACTTGGCGCGCTGCCAACGCCGCAGCGCGCTGAGCGGCCGTAGCAATCCCCGCCCCTCGGTGCAGTCGATGTGCCAAATACGCAGCGAAAAACACGTCCCCAGCCCCCGTAGGATCAGCGACCGTCGCCACCGGAGCCGACGCAAACTTCGTCCGCTGTCCCTGCCGACTATCGACCCAGCCGCCGTGCGAGCCTTCAGTGACGACCCACTCTGCCACCGAGCAATCGCGCATCAACTGGTCCAGCGTCAGGCCGCAATCAGCGAGTACAAGTTCTAATTCATCGTTGGAAGTTTTGACGTAGTCCGCGCATTGCAGAGCGGCATACAGACTGCCAGCAATCCCCTGGTACACCTGCGTCCCCTCAACCCGCCGCACATAGCCTTGGATGTCCAAGCTCACCACGCCGTCTATCGCCGTCAGCACATCCTCAGCCAGATCGCGCGGATGCAGCGGCCCCAAATGCACGTGCTCCACGCCAGCGAGCACCGGCCCGAGTTGCGCGGCGGCAATCGGCGCAGCACAAGCGAGCAACTCCTGACGCCGCGCATCGCCATCGACGTAGTTGACAAAACAGGTCGTCGCCGCGCTCTCGCCCACATAGACTGCAATACCCCGTTGCTGCAACACCGCCAACATCGTCTGGTCGGCTGCGGTGACGTTGGTCAACACCCTCGTCTCTACACCCAACTCGGCAAAAGTCAGCCCAGCATACGCGACCACGCCGCCGCGCTTGTATGCGACCACGTCGCCTTGTACCACGCGATCAATCGTCGCCGAGCCAATGACTGCCACCGCACCCATATCAAACTCCATCAGATCGGCAACTCAAAAGAGCACATCGGGCTATAATCCACTGAGTAGTCATAACACGTACTCGCGACAAGAGATTTACTCTGTTTGAACTGCTGTTTATTTTTTTAACAGTCCACGCCATCGCGCAAAATCTAGAGCGAAGGAGCTTTCTATGTCACCCCGACGCCAGCCCGACGGCCGCCCCGAATGGCGCAGTGTTGACGAACTGTTGGCCCAAGCCATCGCCGACGAGGATTTTGCCGCGCTGCCCGGCAAAGGGCAGCCTCTCGACCTGAGCGCTTACTTTGCCAGCGGCCCCGAACACCGCATCGCCGGCAAACTGCTCAAGGACAACGCGGTTTTGCCCCAAACCTTGCAAGACCGCCGCGACGCCGAACAGCTCTGCATCCAAGCGAGCCAAACGCTGGCGACGCAAAAGGAATACCTGTCGGCGTTAAAGGCCAAAATCTGTGCCCAAGCCCCGGCCCTGTGCTGCTTCTTCCCCGACCGCCCAACCGCATTGGCCGCCCTCGGCCTGCCGACTTGGCCCGAATATTTCTCCGAACCAGAGGACGCGCCCTTGCCCGCTCGTCGCGCCTTGCTCGACGGTGCCAAACGTCTAGCCGAACTCGTCGCCGCCTACAACCGCCGCATCGAAGTCGCCATCGCCGAGTACTTAGACTCTCTGCACCAAGCCAACGCTTGCGTCGAGCGGCTCAACCAACAAGTGGCCTTCTCGCGGCACTTACCCGCCGGCTTGCAGCTCAAGGCCACAGAACTCGCCGAGGCCGAAGCCCAAGTGCGCACGGCACTCCCTCCCCTGATGCCCTTGCCCGCCGATCTAGTCCAGCGGTTAGACCAGTATTACAAAGCGGCGCGCCCCTCGCTCTGGCGGCGGCTTTCTTAGTCCCTGACGTTACGCTCTGTCGTGCTGAGCGAAGCGAAGCATCCCATACCTAGGGGTCTGTGTGTAAGAGTTAGTTACGAAAAAAACAGCCGCATAGCCGTCGCCCCTAACACCTGCTCCTGCTCCGCCGCACTCAGCCCCAATTCCTCGGTGAACACCGCCAAGTGCTGGGCATAGGTCGTGTTTTCCAACCAGTGCTCGCACGGGAAATCCGATCCCCAGATACAGCGCTCAGGGCCAAAGGCGGCGAGCAAATGGCGCAATTGAGCGTGCGTATCCGCGAAGGGATACTCCTGCTCCGAGCTGGTCACCGCAAAGGTGAGTTTGGCGTGGAGTTGGTCAAAGCGCGCCAATTCCGCCGCTTGGCGCACCGCTGCATCCTCGATCCCGTTAGCCCCCACTGGATAGGCGCAGTGGTCCAGCACTACCGGGACGTGGGGAAATCGCGCTAGCAAAGCTGCTAACTCGCCGAGTTGTTTCTCGCGCAAATGGGCGCAAATTACCGCGCCGACTTCACCGGCTCGACGCCAGAGCCGTTCCGCCCCAGGCTGGGCGTACCCCGCAGGTGCGGCTTCGAGGCGGAGTCCCTTGACGTTGTATCCGGTCACCAGCCGCTCCAACTCGTCCGGGCTATCGTCCCCAGCCGGGTCCAACGTGCAAACCCCAACCGTCCAGTCGGCATTGGCCCGAGCCGTATCGGCCAACAACCGATTATCCCAGCGATAGGCCGACCCAGTCTGGATCAGCACCACGCGCCCGACTCCATTGGCCTCGGCCTCGCGCCGCAAGTGTTCGATAGTCCCCACGCCCGGCGACGGCCGGAAGGGGTCGTCTATCATGGGGTATCGCGTCTCATCTCCGTGGTAAATATGTGCGTGCGTATCGACGATCATCGTCGGCTCCTCTCCGTTGTCTATGCAACGGGAACATAAAGAACAACTGAACAGTCCAAAACTTGCCCGAATCCATCCGTTAGGTATCTTCTTGTGCAACTTTCCCGATAGAACTCCTGCATAATCCATGCGTCTATTCCTCAAGCGGGCCTTGCTCGCCTTGCTTCTTTTGGCCCTAGTGTTGTACGGTGCCTTCGCCCTGACATCGCACCCCGTAGAGCCGCATCCCTACTTCGCATCAGGGGACGTTTTAGTCATTGCCCACCGAGGCGGCAAAGGGCTGGCACCGGAAAACACCCTAGCGGCCTTTGCCCACTCGGCCGCATTGGGGGTCGATGTG
>JAJEEZ010000194.1:0-10495 GCA_022820705.1 Candidatus Latescibacterota bacterium
ATCGGGAAGAGGAAGTGACGCAATGGCTGGCGAAGAAACGAGAACGGGAATTGGTCGTGCAGTTGCGCGTCCAAGTGCTGAAGGAACGCGTAAGCATTTCCGCCGAGGATATCCGCCGGGAATACGCAGAAAATCACGACCGCTACATGCAGCCCGACCAGATCGAGATCCAGGAAATCCTCGTCGCTACCGAAGCGGAGGCCAAGGATTTACTCGAACGCCTCCGGCAGGGTGCGTCCATGAGCGACTTGGCACGCCAGTACTCCAAGCGCCCTCCAGAGCTGCGGGACGAGGAGGGCCGACGGCGTTTTACGGTTGCGGCCGCAGCAGTGTACGGACGCTTGGTAGCAACGGCCCGCAAAGCCCCCGTGGGCGAATTGACCGGGCCGCTGCAGGTGCGCGAGGGGTACTCCATTTTCAAGGTATTGTCCCGCGAGCAGCAGCGGGCCTCCTTTGCAGAAGCCAAAAAGCGGGTGCGGGCCACAGTCAACTGGATTAAGAAGCAGCAGGTATTCGAGCAATTCTTGGCCGAACTACGGACTAAGTACGCAGCTCAGGTCGAGATCCGGGAGGACAATCTGAAACGCGTTCTCACCAGCGGCTAGCTCGCAATCCTCTCTGTAAGAGGCGGATGATTAGGCCAGTCTAAGTGAGAAAAGGCGCCAAATGTCAGAGAAGAACGCAGGGCGCATCCCCTTCAGATGGGGTACAGGTGCTATCTTGTTACTGGCGCTGGCGCTGCGTTGGCCGGTACCAGCGCCGGCTTGGACTCACTTCGACGAGATCGCCTTCATAGTCCTGCCGCTGGGTTTCTGGAGCGGCGATCTCAATCCCCACTACTTTAACTACCCCACCTTTCACTTCTACCTTAGTTCCCTTTTGTACCTGCTCTACTATCTGGCGACAAGCGCCGAATCAGTGGAGCAGTTTGTGGCCTATCACTTGCTGGTGGACGGCCGCGATTTGCTGGCGCTAGTGCGCGGGGCCAACACCCTGCTGGCCGTTGCCACAGTAGGGGCTGTCGCCTGTCTGGGTCGGCGTCTCTACGGCGTCAGAGAAGGACTCTTGGCCGCCCTGATCTTGGCGACCATGCCGCTAGCCGTGCGTTTTGCCCATCTGGCCATCGTGGATACGCCGGCTGTCTTCTGGGCCGTAATGGCCCTGTTGTGGGCCGTGCGGGCCCGGCAGGATGGGCGCGTGCGAGACTTTCTGGCGGCGGGCATTTTCACTGGCTTGGCCGGGGCGACCAAGTACCCGGCAGGCCTAGTGGCAGTGCCAGTGGCCACGGCGATTTTGCTGGGGCGACCTTGGCCACGGAGGCGCAGCATCTGGGTCGGCAGTGGGGCTGCGTTGAGTTTTGCCTTAGCCACGCCCTTTGTCTGGCTCGACGCCGGGCAGTTCTGGAGTCATTTCGCCGATATGGGACGGACCCATTTGCTGGCCGGGTCAAGCACAGAGGAACAGGTTTGGCTCTACCACCTGCGCTATACCTTGCGCCACGGTCTGGGCGCGGTGGCTGTCATGGCCGTAGCCCTGTCCCTGCTCTGGGGCGTCCGTCAGCGCCAGTGGCAGGAACTCGTCTTGCTGGCTGGCATCGTCCCCTTGGCCGCAGTTCTCGCTCTTGCTGGCTCCACTTTTATGCGCTATGCCCTACCCCTTGCCCCCCTACTGGCCTTGCTCATCGGACGTTTGGTCGGTATGGGATGCAAGTACCCCCTAGTAGGTAGCTTGGTCACCCTGACCCTAGTGGCCGAGCCCCTGTACGCCTCTTTCCGCACTAGATATCTACTCAGCGGCCAAGACACCCGCATAGAGGCTCAAACTTGGCTCCAGACCCACCTTCCCCAGTATCAGCGCCTGATCCAATTGCCCTCAAAGTGCGGCCAAATCCAGGTGCTGACACCCGAGCGCGTGCAGGTACGGCAGACTCACTACCTGCAGAGCTACGGCAGCGAAGCATTGCTGCGGGCGTACGCGCTGCTGGCCCAACGCGACTATCTGCCGCCTCTGTACCTGGATACGAAGGTAGAGAAGGTAAAGTCGACGTCCCAAGACAGTGCTAGTACTCCAGTCGTCATCGTCAACTATCAGCATCCGGTGTGCTCCGACGAGGATATACCGCCCGATTTCCAGTCCCTTCTAGAGGGGAACCAATGGCGGAAAGTCTTTTCACCAGGCCGGGTGGAAGCGGCCATTTTCGACCGAATGGACTGGTATTTTTTGCCGATTGCGGGATTTGACGAAGTAGAAAAAACAGGACCTATCGTCCAACTGGGCACACTCTCTGTGGGTGGAGACTCAATTCGGATAGAGGCCCATTCCTACTTTGAGACACTGCACTGGGTTTTGCGCGGCCACCAAGCTAGGGCCGAAAAAGATTGGACAGGTGCCCTGCAGGCGTACCACCGGGCCTTGGAAATTGCGCCTGTGCCCGAGGAATTGGTTGGCCTAGAAGTGGGACGCTATCTCTACACCCAGATGGGACGGACCTATGCTCAAGTGGGCCAATTGGAGCAGGCGGTGCGCTTTTTTAAGCAGGCTATAGCTCTGAAACCGGCGTACCGAGAGGCGTACAACGAACTCGGGGTGGCGTACGCCTCCTTGGGAGAGCTGGAAAAAGCCGTGGAAACTTGGGAAGAGTTGGTCGCGTTGCACCCAGATTTTGCCCCGGCCTACTTCAATCTAGGCCATGCCCTGTGGCGCTTGGAACGACGCCAGCAGGCCCGTGCGTACTGGCAGAAGGGGGTAGAGTTGACGCCCAATCATCCATCGGCGGGCCGAATACAGCAGTTGGAGGGAGAGGGTTGATATTTTTCTTTGTACTTAGACTTTTTGCTCGTATATTACCGGATTAAGTATCCGCAGAACGTTTAACCAGCTAGGAGAAAGGAGGTCTTGTTAGAAGTAAGTGCTGTATATGCAAAATTGAGCAGACAGATGAATCGGCTTTTCAATCCAATACCTAACAGGAGGTTAAGGTAATGAAACTGATTCGTTGCTTTATGGCTTTAGCGCTCGTGGTCGCCTGCGCTAGTATCGGCTCGGCTCACGAACCGCCTGGCGAGGTTTACTTCGCCTTTCAGTTCCCGCTTCACGCCGTGCCCGCCATCGACGGCGATCTAAGCGACTGGGACATGGTAGATCCAGATATCTTCGAGATCTCGGTGGAAGGAGGCCACATCGTAGAAACTGTGCGCGGAGATGACAGCGGCGAGCTGTCGGACTTCAACGCCAGAAGCATGTGGGCCTGGAACGAGGAAATGAATCGTGTTTTCTCGTTTGCCTTTGTGGTTGACGAGCATCTCAACAACAACCGCGATGATCCCACCGTCTTCAACTGGGATGACGATTGGCACTTCGTACTCGACGCCGACCACAGCGGCGGCGATATGTTTAACGGCGATTGGAACGATTTATCCGAGGACGAGCGCCGGGATTTGTTTTTCGTCACGGGTCAGCTGTGGCAGATCCACGTGCCGCCCATCGACGGGTACTGGGCTTTCAAGTACATCGAGGCGACCGACTGGGAAACCACTGGCCGCGAGATCCCCTTCCCCGAGTACGCTCAAGTGGGCTGGGCCCGCACCGGCGAGACTGGTGGCCCGGGTACTTATACCTACGAGATCATGATGACTCCGTGGGAAACCTGGAGTTGGGATGGTCCCGAGCAAAGCACAATCGTCGACTTGGAAGTAGGCAATATCATTCACGTCGGATCCTTGTCTAAGGACTACGACTTGGCCGACGACCGCTACGATGGGTCCTACGATTTTCCGGCTGTTCACAATGTCTGGCGCAATGCCAATCTCATGGGCGATATGGAACTGCTGGAGGTCGATGAAGAGTTGTTCCCCACTGCTGTAGAAAACGACTCGTGGGGCAGAATTAAGTCCCATTACCTGCTGGAAGAATAATTCCAGTTCTTCGAACACAAAGAGGGGATATTTCGATATCCCCTCTTTGTGTTTTAGCCACCTAAAAGCTGTTTAATCAATCGACAAGTTTACATTCTGGAGGAGCCATCATGGTAGTTGACTCGATCTCTTATCGGCGGGGCATCTCCTGCTTGGTGTGGATCAGTACATTGCTGGTCTTTCCCCTCCAAGCTTGGTCGCAACAGGGCCATGCTATTCGCGGCAATCAAGTCCTGATTAACCGAGCAGCCCACTGGCAGGCGTGGAAAGGGGCTTCAAGTCTTCTGGATATTTCTACCGCCGACAATACGGTGCGGCCCTCCTTTATACGAAAAGAGGTCAACGCGGCTCAGAACGCGCCGCAATTTTCCACTACCGGCGAGGGAGGGGTGATAGCAGGCTCCGGCACCAATACAGCGAACAACCTGATAGATGGCGACCTGCAGACCATGTGGGCCCCCAATCCCGAAAGCCCTCTAGAGGACTGGTGGGTAGAGGTGAATCTTGGGCGCATAGTAGTCGTCAAGAGAATAGTCATCCGCTTTGCCCAAGAAGGCGAGGGAGATCCCTTCCTGCAGTTCAAGGTGCTGGGCTGGCGGCAACCCCCACCGCGCTCGGTTTCGGGCTACTATCTCGACGAGCCCAAGACCAACGTCCCCAACTTCTGGGAAATCGGCCGGACCGATAAACCCAACAAGACACAGCGCGTATTCGAATTTGAACCCCGTCCGACAGAAGGATCGGATCTGCTCTTCAGGGGCGATCCGCTCGAGCGCATTCTAATAATTGCCATCAATAGTGATTCGACCAAGGCTGAGGAATTGACCGAACAGGAATACGATAATCTGCCGACACAACAGCAGGGCGCTATCGAATTCTACCGGCAAGAGCGGTCCGGCCGGGAAACTCTAATTTCACAAGAGGAATACGACGGCATTAATCCCGAACGCCAAGGCCCGATCCGCTACTACCGGAGGGAAATTCCGAGGATCGCCGAGATCGAGGTCGTGACGGAGGGAGACAACGTCAACATCGGCGTGGTGGAGCGGGGAGGACTGGTGACAATCGAAGACAATGCCGGCATTAAGAACATTGGGACTGCAGTTACCGACGGCAACTACAGCACGGGGGTTAATGGGTCAATTTTCGGCTATCGCGACTACAATTACTTTGAGGATTTAGGGGCTTTATTTTGGGTCGATACCATGCATTTTCTCACCGACGGAGCCTCGGCGATCAACGAACTTTACGTCGATGTCTCCGATGGTACCAGGGCACCCGACGGCAGCATCAAATGGACTCGGGTGGGTCAAAGTACCTCTATGGACGCTTTTGGCCATACCTCTTCCCGCGGCTTGCGATTTCGCGAAATCCGGCTTGAGCCTTCCAAGATCCGCTTTATCCGCTCGCCGTTCCAGAACCCATTGAGTTCGCTCAGCTACATAGCTTTTACGGAGGTGATGCTCTATGGGGAGGGCTTTGTGGCGGAAGTATCGCTGACCTCGGATCTAATTCAATTTGACGAACCTAAGAACCTGATTTCTGTCGAGTGGGAGGCGGATACTCCGGCCGGGACCCAGGTCCAGTTGCAGACCCGGACGGGCAATGAACTGGTAGAAGAGAAGATTTACCACGATTCCAATGGCAAGGTCGTCACCGAGAGCCGCTACAACAAGCTGCCTAAGTCTAAGAAGGTCGATATCACCAGCACGTTCAAACCGGGTGACGACTGGAGCACGTGGAGTGTGCCGCATACTCAGTCTGGGGAAGCGATCAAATCCCCCAGTCCTAGACAGTATATGGAACTTCGGCTCATATTGCTCACAGACAGAGCGGACGCGGGCGCGACCCTCCGCTCCATTGCCATCAACACCTCAGATCCCGTTGCCGATCGGCTAGTGGGAGAGGTCTGGCCCACCCGAATTGAGACCGTGGGCACTCCTGAGGAATTCTCTTACTTCATCCGGCCCGATTTCACTGCGACAGACCAAGGTTTCGACGAGATCAGCTTAGAAGCCACAGCGGGTACTGAGATGGAGTTGCTTGAAGTCCGGACGGGAAGTAAGGATGACTTCGCCAACGGACAAACCACCAACTACGCACCGACTGATCTGACTCTGATCGATACGCCCGCCGACTCCCTCAGATTGCGCTTAGACGAGAAAATTGACCGCGGAACGGAACTAGTTCAAGTCCGGTTTCGCGCCACCATATTCGGCAACAGTGCTTCCTTTAGAGCCTTGGTACAGAATTCCGCCATACCTGGATTCTGGCAGCGAGTTGACGAGGGCGATCCTACGGAACTAGTCAGCAGCCAGACTGTCACCGTCCTAGCACTTAGCGGGGACGAAATTATTAGGGATTTCAGGCTGGGGTCGAGGGTATTCACGCCCAATGGGGACGGCGTCAATGATGAGCTAGTAGTCAGCTTCGCCGTAGCGCGGGTAGGTGCCGAGAGACCGGTGACTCTGACCGTTTACGACCTGAGTGGGGTTGAAACCAACCGGATAGAGGAACGCCGTCCAGATCCTCGCGGCAATTACGTCTTTCAGTGGGATGGCAAGGATCATTTGGGTGAGCTAGTTCCTCCGGGGATCTACTTGGCTAGGGTAAAGGTGGATGTGGACTCTGGCTCGGCCGACAACACTTTTGTGCAGCGGGTGGTCCATGTAGCATACTGAGGGATGCGTAAGACCGGCGTCCAGGATTTGCGAGGTACATGTCAATGAGGATGGCTCCATTCTTTTGTACCCTGATCTGGCTTTTCTGTTTTTGGGCCGGTTTTTCGGCAGACGAGGCCGCTGGGCTGGTCATCTACCGCTTCGGCGGTGAAGCGCTGGACCCACCTCCAGAAGTAGCCAGCGAAGAGGTGGAATTTATCCAGTTGAGCTGGACTGCTCTCGATCCTTCCCTAGGTGGAGAGACCATCGAACTAGCTATAGGCGACGACGCCATCCGCGCTCTAAAACGAGATCCTACTTTCAATATAGCCCCCGGAATTGAGGAAAGAGGGGGAAGCCATATCAGAAAGCAAACGAACGGGCAGGTATGGGATGGGGACACCAGCACTTTCTGGTTAGCGGAACGATACCTGTGCGCCGAATTCGAGGAAAGGAATTACTTCCTTAGCTGCGTCGACGATTTCGGCACTCCGGGCACAGTGAATATCAACCTAGGGACCCTCCATCTCATCGACCGGATTCGGGTGATATCCGGCCTGACCGACCCGAGCAGAACGGCACGGTCCATCCGCGTCCACCTCAACGAAGAGCAGCCTAGCCAAGCTGCATACCAGCACCCCCGTCCCTACGTACCTTCGATCATTGAGGTGAGAGACAATCGGGAACAGACCCTCGACATCCCGATCCCGCCGCACGATGAAGCAGGTTTCGTTCAAGTCACTATCGGCGAGCACAACGAGGACTGGGAAGTCAACGAGATAGAAATCTATGCCAAGGGCTTTGTCGAACAGTCGACTTATATCTCGAACATTCTCGATTTTGGTCAGCCGATGGCCTGGGGCGACCTGCGCTGGGCCGGACGACAAGACCCCAAAGCCCGCGTCCTCATCCAATCCCGATCCGGACAAGACGACGACCCCAACCTGTTTTGGCGCTTCACCGGACGAGGCGACGAAAAAATATCCGTTAGCCGAACGACCTACGCCAAGCTAGCTCTCGGCGAAAAAGCTGGTATCGGCTATGATCAAGCCAACTGGACCTTCTGGTCCTCTCCCTACGCCTTTGCCGACGGCAATGGTACCCCCATCGTGTCGCTCAGTCCACGACGCTATCTCCAACTTAGGGTCGATTTTCTACCTCAAGACGACGACGGCGGACAGGTGGACTTTCTCGAAGTGCGCGCTTCCCTACCGGTGGCCACGCAGTTGGTCGGCGAGATCTGGCCTGTGGAGGTAACGGTAGGACAGCCACAGCAGTTTACCTACGTGATGCGACCCACCATTGGAGTAGACAGTGGCGGCTTTGACCGGTTGGAGGTGGCCACCGCGGCGCGACTAGGGCCCGTCACCCAAGTGCGCATCGGCGATGAGCCAGTAGATTATGCAGTGGAAGCAGCTGAGCCACACCGAGTGGTCGTGAGTATCCCCCGGCTGACGGCTCAGGATTCGGGCGCTTTGGTCGAGGTAGTTTTCGAGGCGGAGGTGTTGCGCTATGGCTCGACTTTTTCGATGCGAGTGTGGGACAGCGCCCTACCGTTGGAGGTGCCCCAGAGCGTGCAGGAGGGCGATGCTACGCCTGCCTATGAGGACAATCGGGTGTGGGTGGCCACCCGGGCAGAACATCAAGACGTATTGCAGATAGCGGCAGGACCGGCAGTTTTGACCCCCAACGGGGATGCGCACAACGATGTGGTGGGCCTGGGGTATAGCTTGGTAGAGTTGACGAGTCCGTCCTGGGTGGTGGTGGCGGTGTGGGATTTGTCGGGTCGTCGGGTGCGTCGGGTGTATGAGGGATTGGATGGGGTTGGTATCTATGAGCGGGTGTGGGATGGTCGCGATGCGTCGGGGCGGCTGGTGCCGCCGGGGCTGTACCTGTACCGCGTCTCTGTCGAGGCCGACCATCAAACGGTCGAGGCAGTAAAACCATTACATGTCGCCTATTAGGGATATGAATCCAATTGGAGGTTAGGACTCCGATGCAAGCGAATTTTAGCTCGAATTTACGCTCATGCCTGATTATGGGGATTCTGCTCTCCGCCTACGGGGCTGTGGGTATCGGGGAAGCCAAGGAATTGATCATTCTCGGTGGAGCGGAAGGCCGACCTTGGCAGGACGGTGGAGGTGGTATAGATCCGATAATCATCTTAGGCCCCCAGGAGGTGACGAACGAAAACGTACCTGGAGGGATTATCGACTTTTCTGCGCGGGAGGGATGGATTTTTCCCGAAAAGGCCGACCAAACCGACAACATCGCCTTGCAACTGCTAGACCGAGGCGGATCCGTAACCGCCCCCACTGTTCTCACAGATCTTGGCAAAGATCTGTTGAAGATGATAGACGATGATGCCAACTCGGCCTTTGAAAGGAAAAGTTCTCCTGGTCAGAATGTCCGAGCGCTGGGCGTGGTCCTCCAGTTCGATTTGGGAGCGCGATTTGGTGTGAGTCGCATCCGCTTCTTCCCCAGGAACGCCGATCCAGACTTTCTCGCCCCTGATTTTCCCTTTCAAGACGATTACATGAGGGCCTATGAGCTTTTTCTCAACGACGGCACGCGGGAAACACTAGCCGCAGGCTTGCCGGTATTTACCAGCGTTCTGCTCGTACTGCAGAACGATCAGCCAGTGGTGGATGTGCAGATAGAGCCCCAGTACGTGCGCTACATCCAGCTAAAATCCCAGACTACAGTGGGTTTTGAAATAGGCGAGTTTCAAGTTTTCGGAGAAGGCTTCGTGCCCACGGCAGAGTATCATTCAGATGTATTTGATCTGGGAGAAAATTTAGCCCTTTGGGGAAATTTGCGCTGGGAGGAGGAGAGCCAAGGCGACCCCATCCGCTCCCAAGTGCCCATCAGCACTAGGAGCGGCTTTGACGATTCTCCAGTCGTGTTCAATCGCCTCCGCAGCGACCTCGACGGAGCCGAAGTGCCTTGGAAGACGGCCGAGGAATTCGACGAAGGCAGCCAAGCGAGGGAAATCGTCCTCCAACTCGACTCGCCCGATCTCGACATAAAGCGGGCTCGGCTGTTATACAAAGACCTCCCTCTCGATAGGAAGAATGAGATATCGCTGACCCAAGCCGAGTACAAAAAACTGAGATCGGGCAATAAAGGTTTGGTGCGGGACGACTTGGAAAACTGGAGCGCTTGGTCGCCTCCCTATGCGACTGCGGGTATAACTAGCGCCGATAATGTATCCGCTGGGATGGGAGGAGTGCCAATCATTTCGCCCGGTCCAGGGCGCTACTTTCAGTTCAAGGTGGATTATTTGAGTGAAGATCTCTTTGCGGCTAAAGGCATCGGTTCGCTGTCCTTCGATTTTTCTAGGCCGGTACTGGCCGCTGAGATCGTGGGGGAGATCATCCCGCGCCAAGCGGATCTGGGACAAATAACAGAGTTCTCCTTGGTATTCATTCCCGATATGCGGCCCGGAATTGATCAGGGCTTCAGCTCCATCGAAATCAGCACACCCGTAAAAGTGGACGCAGTAGATCGGATTGGGATGTCGC
This sequence comes from Candidatus Latescibacterota bacterium, assembly GCA_022820705.1. Lineage (GTDB taxonomy): Bacteria > Latescibacterota > UBA2968 > UBA8231 > UBA8231. The sequence continues at coordinate 10,099 of JAJEEZ010000194.1, forward strand.
TACCGGATGGATCCCGCCTCGAACAGGACTTCTCGGATGCAGACCTGAGCGACCTGCCGGTGGAACGCGGGGATTTCCGCATTGATTTAGTCGAGGAAGATCGCTTCCAGATCAGTTTTCCCAAGGTGGAGAATAGCCGCATAGAAGCGGGACAAATGACCGCCTTGGACGTGGTCTTCCAATGCGTGGTGCTGCGGACTGGAACCGCTTTTTCCTCCTTGGCCTTGTCTGAAACCCCTAGGGAAGTGCCGCAACGAGTAGTGGGGGGCAATGTCTTTGCCTTGACCCAAGAAAGTTCCAATGCCTCTCTCATCCGCGATCCGGGAAATCTAGTGGTACAAGTGGCGAAAAAGGGCGACTTGCTGATCAACGTCAACGCCGTACCAACAGTCTTTAC
>JAJEEZ010000164.1:0-5599 GCA_022820705.1 Candidatus Latescibacterota bacterium
CAGGCGATGATGGGCAAGGTGGCTAAAAGCAGGATATAAATAGGCATTGACTACTCTCTTTTAGCCGCTTGCAGGGCACAAGCGCGGCTTTGGGTTAGGGCGGCTACAGGGTCGGAGAGTTGGGGGCTGAGCTCAATGCTCGCCGGGCCAGCGTATGGGCTTAGGGCGAGGGCAGAGAAAGTCGCGGCTAGCGCTTCTTCGGTCAGCACGCCTTCCAGCAAGGACCAGTGCAAATCACCTTCCCCGTCGTTGTCATCTAGATGCACGTACCCAAGCCGATCTCCGGCGGCCGCTATGACCGTGGCCGGGTTTTCCTTGGACATCTGTAGGTGGCCGGTGTCGAGGAGCAAGTAGAGGTTGGGATGGTTTAGGCTGGACAAATACTCCAAGGTCCCGGCCGCCGTCGGCAACGCCTTGCCGGGAAAGTGCTCAACCCCAATGCGAATCGCGCACGCGGCCGCGAAGTCCGCCACTTGCCCCAAGGCTTCACCAAACTGGGGCAGCGCGGCCGGGTCAGTCCCTGGGACCACATACGCAGTGCTAGCACCAAGGTCCGCAGCATGATCCAGGGCCTCCCGGCAGTGGTCGAGAGCGGCTTGTTGTGCGGCGGGCGAGCCGTCGAGAGCAGCGCCGTCTTCCATGTTAAAACACAGCGCGAGGCAGGACACCGACAAGCCGAGATCGCCAATGCGCGCACGCGACGCTGGACTAACAAAGGTCTTCGCCTGCACGTCAATCGAGCGAAAGCCGATAGCAGCTAGCGCAGTAAGGGCGTCTTCTTCCGAGCCGGTCAAGGCCCAAGCACAACAGGATAGCTCCACGATTCGTTCCTTCCGGTCAGCAAATAAAACGTCTCTACCAAGCGGGTAGCGCGCCGTAGCACACGCGGCGGCCCTCCTCGACTTTGGCGAAACCGAGGCGAGCGAGGGCGTGGCCGGGCCGGCGGTCCTTCATCACCACGCGGCGGCGGGCGACGCGGCGGGCCTCGCCCAAATCCGCAGGAGACGGACTACCCTCCCGGGCCAAGTAGCGGACCAGCTCTAAACCCCGAGCGCCGACAATAGTTTCGCTAAACATGGGGTCGAAGTAAACCACATCCCAAGCATTGTCGGCTTCGCGGCGCAGGTAATCGGCATAGTCGGCGTTTAGGACTTCGACGCGGCGCATGGCCGGGGCGAGGGCGGGCGGGTCGTCAATCACATAGCAGGCCATGCCGCGCTCGACCAACAGGGCCAACAGCGGCGAGGCTTCGAGGGAGAGGACGCGACCTGTCGCGCCGACCTTGTAAGCGGCCACGATGGCGTCCGCACCCAAACCGCAGGTACAGTCGAGGACGCGGTCGCCTAATTTGAGCTGCAAGGCATCAACCAAAATGTCGTGTTTGCCTTGTTCTAAGGCGAGTATCCGCAATTTGGCCATGTTGGGATGGTAGCGGAGGCACTGTCCGGCGACCCAAAGGGAAAAATTGCCGCGCTCGACGACGATCAGACCCGCGAGCCTCTCGTCCGCAGCTATTCCAGCGAGCGAGCGGTGGGCGCGAGGCACATAGCGGCAGCCGGTTTCGCTGGCAAGACAATGCGCACTCGCAAGCTCCCGAGGGCTGGGACGCGCAGAGGTGGTTACGGCGAAGGCGAACTGTGGTTCCGGTTCGCGGTTAGTTTGCATGCGGTGCAACGGCCTTCAATCGTCGCTAGTAGGACTGTGCCGTTGGGCTTGTCACTTAGGCGGGGACAAAGCGCTCTAATCGCCAGCGCTTGGCCCACGTCTTTTCCAAGCGCACGCACAAGCACACGTCGTTGCCCTTGTAAGTCTCCGCGAGGACCTGACCCTGCTGATGTAAATGGGCCAACAGCCGGCCTTCGGCTTGGGGAACCTGCAACTCCAAAGTGATGTCTCCAGCGACGCTGTACGCGCGGATTTTGTCGCGCAGCGCGTCGATGTTGATGGCTTGGCTAGCCGAGATGGCGATGGCGTCTTCGCGGTCTGCGTACGCAGCCGCTATCCGCTCTTCTTCGCCGGGAGCTACTTGGTCAATTTTGTTGTACACCATCAGGGTGGGGCTGTCGGCAAGCCCGAGGTCGTGGAGGACTTCCTCGACCGTGGCGATCTGCGACTCGTAGTACGGAAAGCTCAAGTCGATTACGTGGAGCAGCAAATCGGCCTCCACGGCCTCTTCGAGCGTGGCGCGGAAAGAGGCAAACAGGTGGTGAGGCAGGCGGTTGATAAAACCAACCGTGTCGGTGAGCAGGATCTTGTGGTTGCGGTCGAGATCAACGGCGCGGGTGGTCGAGTCCAAGGTGGCAAAGAGCTGGTCTTCAACTAGTACATCCGCGCCGGAAAGCACCCGCATCAAGGTCGATTTGCCAGCATTGGTATAGCCCACGAGAGCCACCTTAAAAGCATCCGCGCGATTTTTGCGGTTGGTCGCCATCTGCACGCCGATCTTGTCGAGCTTGGCCTCTAGGGAATTGATCTGACGGCGAATCAGGCGACGGTCGATTTCCAATTGGGTTTCGCCCGGGCCGCGGACGCCAGCCGCCCCCATACCGCGAATGGCCCCGCCGCCGGCTTGGCGCGACAGGTGGGTCCAGTAGCGAGTCAAGCGCGGCAGGAGATAGTTGAGCTGGGCCAACTCGACTTGGATCTGAGCCGTGTGGGTGCGAGCGTGGCGCGCGAAAATGTCTAAGATCACGGCACTGCGGTCGATAATGCGGCGCTTGGTAACGCCCTCTAAGTTGCGCATCTGGGCTGGCGAGAGGTCGTTGTCAAAGACGATCACGTCGGCTTGGCACTGGGCCGCAAGCGGCTTGAGGGAGGCGGCCTTGCCCTTGCCAACGTAGTAGGTCGGATCGATGCGGTCGCGCCCTTGGATCTGGCGCGCGGCTTCGACGAGGCCAGCCGTGGCGGTTAAGCGGCCGAGCTCGTCGAGGGAGTGTTCGGCTTCCCAAGCTGGCATCGTGGGCAGGGCGACGCCGACGAGGATGGCGCGTTCTTGTTGCAGCGTGTGATTTACTTCCATTCGGCCTTCTTTGGACTTGGTGGTACAGCGCATCAAACACAAACAGAACGCATCACTTTGTCAACACCGCAAGGGCGAGTTTGGGCCTCCAATGCGCGGGCGAGCCGTTTGCGACAAGAGAGTTGTCGTTTGCAAGGACACCGACAATTTCACCCTCATCACAGGTAAATAGGGTAAAATCGCGTGTTTCTAACCCGTCGTTTATCCTTGACTTTTTGAAAAATTATTTGTGGTATTACTTTGTTTTTGCAAGCGTTTGCTTAATATCGAAACACGGGTCGTACCATGGGCAAACACCGCAGCGGAAATGCTAACGAGGACCTGTTGCGAGACCTGCGGCTCGCGGTTTGGCGGCACAAACAACCAGAGGGCGAATTCATGATCCTATCGCAGATTCGCCAGACTCTGGATCACGCCGGAGTCGCTTACGACGGTTGCCGGTTGTACCGAGTACACGCCGACAACGGCGAGTGCAAGATGCGTGTCCATCCCTTGACGTCCTACGGGCATTGGTCTCCGCTAACCAAAGGACAGCAGTGGGTGCTGGGGGCGTGGAAATCAGCCGCGACCTGCTATCGAGCGCCGAGCCGCCACGGCGAATGCGCTTGGCTGGCCCAACAGATGCGTTGCAATGTCAAAGCCATCCTCGAAACGACCTTTGATCAAGGCGTCCTAGCCGTTTATCGCAAAGAATCCATTGCCTGTAGCGACTCAGACGTCGGCTTGTTCAAAGGCTTGGGCGAAGTCCTCAGCGGACTATACTGCCGACAAGAAGACCTGTTGCAATTACAGGCCAAAGAAGCCCAGCTACGCCAAGCGCAGAAATTGCAGGTGATGGGACAATTGACCGCCGAGTTCGCCGGCGAAATCAACCAACACTTAGAGGTAATCATCGACGAGACCAGCCTGCTGCGCGAAGGCGACTTAACACCCACCGTCGGCGATGGCGTACAAGCTGTGTACGAGGCTGGCCTCCAAGCACACAGCACCAGCAAGCGGCTGTTAGGGTATGTGCGCCAGCAGAAGACGCAGAAGGAATGGATCAACTTCACCCACCTCGTGCAAGAGACAGTCCGGCTGATGCGTCGGACGCTCCTAAAAGACCAGATTGAAATCGCCGAGGACCTAGCCACGAATCTGCCCTATATCAAGGCTCATGCCGGTCAGCTCCAACAGGTCATCCTCAACCTCATCCAAAATAGCCGCGACGCCATAAAGCAGGTGCAAGACGCGGGGCGGATCGCGCTGCGGCTATCGACCCACCAAGGCTGGATTGTGCTGGAGATCGAGGACAACGGACCGGGCATTCCCGAGAAAATTCGGGCCGACATTTTTGCGCCGTTCTTCACCACCAAGGCGTCGAGCCAGCACAGCGGATTGGGATTGAGCGTATGCGCGGCATAGCTTGCGACCACCACGGCCGCCTATTCGTCGCAGACTGTGCCCAAGGGGCCTGTGTAGCCTTGGAACTGCCCATCACGCCCCACGCCGCATTAGTAAACAACTGACCTTGTTGCAACAGACGCGCTCTTATATGTTCAAGCCCGCAGCGCACAACGCGGGAGATGAAGCGCATGGTCATCGTACTAATGGGCGTAACGGGCAGCGGCAAGACCACGGTGGGAGAACAGCTCGCCCAACAGCTCGGCTGGGCTTATTACGACGCGGACGACTTCCACCCGAAAGTCAACGTGCGCAAAATGGCCAGCGGCACGCCGCTTACCGACGAGGACCGCTGGCCTTGGCTGGAGACCTTATCTGTATCCATTGATCAGTGGCTACAAGCCGAGCAAGGGGCGATACTCGGCTGCTCGGCGCTCAAGCAGAGCTACCGCGACATCTTGGTCAGCGGGCGGCCCGGCGTGCAGATCGTCCATCTCAAAGGCCCGAAGACACTCATCGCCCAACGGCTCAAGGAGCGGCAACACCGCTACATGCCGGCCAGTCTGCTCGACAGCCAATTTGCAACCCTCGAAGAGCCGCGCGACGCCCTGAGCGTGGACATCGGCCCTTCGCCTGCCGCCATTGCCGCGACCATCCGCACGGCCTTGCAGCTCTGATTGCGCTAGTTCCTCAAAGAAAGGTAGTGTACCGTCCTTTTACTTCGGTCTATTCGCCCCGCAGGATTCCCGCACGACCAGAGGCGTTTCCAAGGTTATTTGCCGAGGCGTCTCCTGCCCCTCAAGCTGTTCCAGCATCAGTTCCATCGCCGCTTGGGCAATCTCCTCGTAGGGAGTTGCCAAAGTCGTCAGGGCCGGCGTCATATAAGCCCCCACTTCGATATTGCCGAACCCCACCACGGCCACATCCTCGGGAACGCGCAGCCCTGACTCTTGTAGCCCTCGACAAACGCCTATGGCTGTATAATCACTCCGGCAAACAAGGGCTGTAAAAGGCTCGCTGGCGAGCTTTTTGCCCAGTTGATATGCCTGTTCTAAAAAACCGGTTCTACCAGGTATGCGTTGGGGAGTCAGGCCGTGCTTCTGCATCGCCAGCAAATACCCCTTGCCTTTGTCTGAACCCGCGTTGTTCGTATTCCAGTCCGTTCCGACAAATCCGATCTGCTCATGCCCCAACCGG
>JAJEEZ010000477.1:0-2776 GCA_022820705.1 Candidatus Latescibacterota bacterium
ATTCCCACGCCCAAACCCGCCACTTGCAGCGACCCCACCTCGATCTTTCCCTCCCGCACATCCAAGGCCACCAACCCGCTGTCCACCTCCCGATAGAGTTTCCCATGCTTGGCCAAGCAGGCCGCTCGCTCGTCTGCGGTCAAGTGATCCAACCCCCGCACGTAATGATGCCCGTTGCGCTCGACGTGCCCGATCCCCAGCGTCGCCACGTGCGCCAAATCTTGGTGCAGGGGCACCACCGGCAGATTCATCATGTCCTCGCCCGAGAGAAAGCAGCCCTCCCGCTGCCGCGCCAACGCCAGATTGGCCAGCGCCTTGACCAGCCCTTTGCAAGCCTTGGACGAAACGCCCTCGTAGCCCAGCGCCAAAGCCTGACGGAAGGTGTCCTGCGCATCGTCCGACTCGTCGATGAGCAAGGGACGATGCGACGCGGCGGCGCGGATGCCCGGTTCCAGTGCAGCATCCAAAGCCACGCTCCGCTCTAGGGGCTGCTCGACGTAGAGAATGCGCTCGTACAAACGCGGCTGTGCGGCTGCAAGGGCCTCAATCAGACCAATGAGCGCGTCCATTTCCCGGTATTGTTCGTTGCCGTCGAGCGTGACCTTGTACTCGGCGTCGCGCCCGTCCAACAGCTCGGCAATCGCGGCCAACCGCGCTAAATCAGCTTCCAAGTCACCGTTCACCTTGACCTTGAAGTACGTCAGCCCTTGGCACTCGACGCAATCGGCCAGCGACTGCGGCAACCCGTCGTCCAACCGCTCCTCGGGCGCAATATCGCTTTGGACAATCGGGTCGGCCAATCCCACCGTATGCCGCACGTGCAACTGCGCCAGCGGCGCAGCCCCGATCACTTGGCCAGGCTCCACTCCTTGTAGTTCAGGGTGAATCGCCCCCAGATCCAAGCCGAGGAGATTGGCCTTGAGCAACTCAAAGTAGCTCGCGCCTACGCCACATCCCACCGCGTCGATCAGGGCGCGCTCCATCAGCGTACTGCCGTGGACGGCCGTCAACCGATTCAGGCCGTGCGCGTCGCCAGCGGATACCGTCTGCTCATAACCGGCCTGCCAGATAGCAAAAAACGATTTGGGCGTGCGAGCCTCATCCAAATACGCCAACCGCGCCGCACGCGCCGCCCACAGCAAGTCGGCGACATTGTCTTCGTAGCTTTTGGCCGGGTCTTTATCGAACCACTTAGGAGGGAGGATGTCGGCTGCAACCCCTTGTACCGGAGTGCCGTTTTTTAGCGCACCCTGAGCCACCACGTGCAGGATCGGCACGGAGGTCAGCACGGCCGCTCCGTATTTGAAGGGCATGCGGGTATGCACATTCCGCATGTAGAACCGCACGTCCTCAAGCCTTATTTCTACGGCGCTCACGAGAGTTGTGCCTCCGCCAGCGGCCGCATGGCCTCAATATCGACTGCACCATCAACCCCGAGGCCAGGCCGTTGCAGGGAACCGACCGCGATCTGACCGTCGCGAATGTCGAGCAAGCCGCTCTGGCCCTCGGCGCGGTACAGATCGCCGTGCCGGTCAAAGCACCACGCCCGCTCAGCAGCCGACAAGTGATCCAACCCCCGCACGTAGTGGTGCCCATTGCGCTCGACGTGATCGATACCCAGTGCCGCCACGTGCACCAAATCTTGGTGCAGCGACACCACCGGTACCACGGTCAAATCCTCAGCCGAGACAAAACAGGGGTGCCCCGCAGCCGTGCGCTGCCAAGCGAGCGCGCTATTGGCCAGCGCCTTGACCAAACCTTTGCAAGACTTGGACGAGACGCCGCTGTACCCCAAGTCCAATGCGCAGCGGAAGGAATCCAAGGATTCGTCCGACTCGTCGATCAGCAGGGGGCGTTTCGCCGCCAAAACTTCGAGGTCTTTCTTTAGCGCAGGATCGAGGGAAAGGGCGCGGTCCATGGGCTGCTCGACGTAGAGGATGCGATGATAAAACGCCCCCAAGTCCTGTTCAATCCGCTCCAACAAAGCCAGCAAATCGGTCGCGTCGCCGTACTGTTCGTTGCCATCGAGCGTGATGTGATATTCCGCGCCGCTCTCGTCCAACAACGCAGCAATCTCCGCCAAGCGTTCAAAATCAGCCTCGGGATCGCCGCCGATTTTAATCTTGAAATAGCGCAGGCCCTGACTCTGAATGCATTCCTCCAAGGACTGCGGCAACCCGTCGTTCAACCGCTCCTCGGGCGCAATCGCAGCCGTGCGGATGGGATCGACCAAGCCGACCGTATGGCGAACGTGCAACGAGCGCACCGGTGCCGCCGGCAGCACCGCCGCAAGCTCCAGTCCCTCTAGCTCCGAGTGAATCTTCCCCAGCGACAACCCGAGAACATTGTCCTGCAACAGCACAAAATAAGGCTGCCCCAGCGCGACCCCCAAGCCGTCGATGAGTGCCCGCTCCATCAGGGCCGCTCCATTGGACGCCAGCAGGTCGTTGACGCCTCGCGCCCGACCCCACGCCCGCCCGGCCTCGTAACCCGCCTCCCATATGGTGAATGGGGTCGCGCCGCCTCGACTCGACTCCCGATAAGCGGCGGCGGCCGCCCGCGCTCCATCCATCAAGTCGCGGATGCCCTCGGCCATCGTCTTGTTTGGGTCCTTGTCGAACCACCTAGGCGACAGCATATCCGCGGTCCAGCCCCGCGCCCGACGGCCATTGTCCAATTCTAGGTCCATGGCCACGTGCAGCGCGGTCAGGCTATCAGCTACCACGTTGCCGAACTTAAACGGCATGCGCATCCGCATCTCGCGCACGTAAAATTC
>JAJEEZ010000397.1:0-7680 GCA_022820705.1 Candidatus Latescibacterota bacterium
GGAGGATACGGCGGCTTTACTAAAGAAAACATACAAGAGTTTAACGACTACATAAACGGCCTTGAGATGATTAAGGTTCAAGAAGGTGAGGAATTGAACCAAGCGATTGACGCGATACCCATTAACTTAGAAACGGCCATAGACTTGGAGCAAGAGCGTGGCTTGAGAGACTGGTTGCGCCAGTACCTCATTGCGTTTTCCGAATCGGGCAACGATAGCTTGGCGGCGGTCTTTTATCTAAGGGCGGGATTTAACAAGGAAAGATACATAAACCAAAGTATGAGATGGCTTGATTTCCTCCGGGAAAGTGCTCAAGCTTCAAGAGTCATAAGACCAGACGGTACTATAATAACCAAAGAAGAGATAGAGAAATCATCTGAAAAAAGGATTGACAATATCAGAGCGAGAGCTGAGACCGCTTCGCAGGAAGGAGCGCTGCCGCTGTTTCGTTCAATGCATAAAGATGCGCTAAGAAATAAAAACAAAGAGTATTTTATAGAAAATGTATCGTTCCACGAAAGTGACTTTAGGGTGTTTGAGTTAGAGCAAGAAACACTAACATTTTTAAGCCTAGCATCTGACCAAGGAATGTTACCTAGGGGAAATAGGTATTATGAGACAGGACTAAGTGATAAACTTCCAGCACTTCTAGAGGCAGGGGATAAGATCATCTGTGCGGATATATTATTTATTGTAGAGGGTCCTCTACTAGAGTCTAAGTCCAATACAGTGCCACCACTACCACCAGAGTTTACACCTATTACATCTAATCCTGTTGGACCAGAACGCACACCATCGTTTTTTCGTTTGATGTGGGACCAAGACAAGAAGATATGGAATCACTTGGAAGTATTCTATAGCTCTGGAGCAGTAGGAGTAGTAGGAAAGACCTACTTCTTTAACTTACTGTAAACCTCTTTTACAGGAGGAATTCACCATGAAGCGGATATTCGTGCGAGCAGGGGTCTCACTCGTCGGCTTAATAGCTTGGCTCTTACCGAACCAAGCAAACGCCACTATAACGTGCGAAGCAGATTTACCCGACGGCTCCGGCACCGTTATGTGGAGCTGCTCTAGTAGTGAGACTTGCACTTGGACGGTCGTTTGTTACTCAGACGACTGCTATGATTTTTCTATGTGGATAGGCTGTGTATAGAACATCCATATAGCAAAGAAAAAGCTAGAGAGCAGGTAAGCTCGATCAATATTTGCTTACCTGCTCTCTAACCTATCGAAGGTGGCCAGTATGATAAAAACCATTTGGAAAAAAGAGTTGCTAGAGCAGCTAACCAGTCGGCGCTTTATTTTCTGTACCCTGATTGTAGTATTGCTTATATGGGTCATTGGACTGCTGCGCCTAGCAAGTTACGAAAGAGCACAGGCCGAGCAAGATCGCATAGTCGCAGAAACGACCGACGAACTCCGCAAGATACATAGCTACCACAAATTGCGGACCAAAGTTGTCCGCACACCGAGTCCACTCGAAGTCATGGACCAGGGCGTCACCGAGCAAAAGAACTCGATAGTGTCCATTGAGATATACGAGATACCCTACCTTGCCGATAAAAATACCTTGTCGACTACCGGCAATCCCTTACTCGCCATAATAGGTTCATTTGATGTCGTTCACGTCATTCAAATTTTTTTAGCACTGTTGGCTATTCTCTTCGCTTGCGAGTCTATTTCAGGAGAAAAAGAAGACGGCACCCTAGCACTGATGCTGACGACGAACGTCTCTCGAATGCAGGTCGTGATAGGTAAATTCTTGGGCGGTATTACGCTCCTCAATATACCTATCTTCTTGGGCTTTCTCGGGCTGGCAATTTTTTTCATTGCTTCTGAGCATGTCCAGCTTACAGAAGCCGACTGGGTAGGCCTCATCGGGACTTGGATGGCTTCCCTGTCTTACATCGCCATATTCTATCTGATTGGCATGGCTATTTCGTGCTACACCCACAACACTTCGACGAGCCTGATATACAGCCTATTCATCTGGACTCTTTTGGTGGTTATTCTGCCGAGCAGTATTACATTTTTAGTCAATCAGCAGTTTCACCGGCAGGAGGATGCCCAGCAAGCCAAGGCTATGGAAAATGAACTATGGAGCAAGCACCAAAAACAAGCTAACGACTTGGTGCGTACAGCGGGGCTGGGCGATACCTATCCTCCATTCCACTTAGTCACTTATGGGCATGGATATAGTAGTGGAAGCACGCCGAATTTCCAGATCGGAGGGATTCGGAAGGATGGTCGTATAGCCGACTTCTTAAACATGCTGAGGGCCGGGGAAAATCTACGCCTCCAGTATGCCCAAAAAGTTTGGCAGGCTTGCAGTCCTCTTTGGGAAGGTCGGCCCCGGTCGCTCATCCGCATAAACGCCCAATTGCAGAGAATTACGCCGGCGGGAGCCTACCTAGAGGTTACCGGCGGCTTGGCCGGTACGGATGCAGGGGTTTTTTACGATTTTATCCATCAGGCTCGTCAGTACCGAGAGCAACTCCTAGAGTATCTAAGGGCGCACGACGCGTTCGGAAGCCTAGAATTTGTCGGTGCACCAAGTTTCACAACAGAAGAAAGATCGGCTAAGAGATCGGCTCTCGACCTCAGCGATCTTCCTGTCTTTGCCGAGCGCCGTGAGCCCCTCGCGCAACGGCTAAGTAGAATTGCGCCGGGCCTCCTGTCTCTGTTTATCTATGCGGGCCTAACTTGGCTTGCCGTAATAAGGCTCTTTTCTCGCTACGACATTAGGCGGTGAACGGATCATGCTGACGACTATTATCAAACGGGAATTCATCGCGCATATCCAAAGCCTGCGGTTTAGTCTGACGCTGATGCTGTGCGTAGGCTTGATGGTGCTCAATGCGCTCGTCCTCGTCTATAGTACCTACCAATTTGAGCGAGATGTATATAGAGAAAATATCACACAGCAACACCAAACGCTGCGTGACAATGGTGCCGCAGGCCTGCGACAGATACTGCTTGAAGGTCCTGGGGTGCTTTATAAGAAGCCAAGTGAGTTGACGTTTTGTGCTGGTTTTGCCGACAACAAATTACCAGACAAAGTAGGTGCTAAATCATACTTGGTCTATATGGCGGTATATAGCGGGGGCAGGAGCATTGATAAAAGTTTTTATTGGCCGTGGATTCTATCTTTTCCGACCGAATTAAAAGATGCTCCTCTACTCTCCACTTTTATCACCATTGACTGGGTTTTCGTCATCGGCGTCTTGCTGAGCTTGGCCGCCTTCCTGTTTACCCACGATGCCATTGTCGGCGAAAAGGAGAGTGGCGTCCTCAAACTGGTTATGGCCAACAGCCTGCCGCGCCATACGCTGCTATGGGGCAAATTTGGGGGTGCGCTGCTGGTCTTGAGCGGGGTATTGGTACTCAGCGTGGTGCTCAACCTGTTAATCGTCTTGGTGCTCGCCGAGCTGTCGCTGGATTTCTCGCATGCCGTGCGTATCGTGGTCATGGTCTTAATTTCGGTGGTCTATCTGGCGGGTTGTACCTCGCTAGGGTTGCTCATATCAGCCCATAGTTCTACTAGGCGGGTCAGCCTGACGACGGTGCTCTTCGTCTGGGTGAGTATGGTTTTGCTGTGGCCGCAGACCGGGAAGACTATAGCCGAGCTATTTCACGAAGAGGCGCATGAGTTAGAACACACCAAGCATGTGTACGAGCATGGCGACGGCACTTTCATTTGGCATCCCATTCGGGGGCATGCTTTCGGCTTGGCAGATGAGAATAATAATCGGCTCGACCCTGCGTTTATCAAAAGATTTTCGAGCGCATTGCAGTCAGAACGTACTCACCACCAAGAATTAGAAAATGCCCTGCTGAGGCGTCGGGTACAACAGGTCAATCTAGCACAGAACATCGTCCGAGTCTCTCCCATGGGAGCCTATCAATACGCGATGGAGGCAATGGCAGGTACTGGCCTACCGCGGTATCGTCATTTCATCGATCAAGCCCGAAGTTATGCACAACATTTCGAGGGAACCCTCCTCGCCATAGATCGGGCAGATTCGCGCAGTCTGCATATTCCGTTTGTAAAGTACGGACTGTCCGCGCAAAAGGTAGAACTGGAGCAGATACCGGTATTTGTAGAAGACCTCTCCGCAGCGTCGTTAGCCAGCTCGGCCATCGTCGATTTAGCTCTACTCGGCTTCTTTGCGGTATTCACCTATCTGGCCGCGTACTTGGTCTGGTTGCGTTCGTCTATTGTCGGTTAGGACTTGTCATGCGTCTTAAAGACGCTTTACCCGAAAGGCGTTGGTTATGTTTCTGCTCATGCTTTTGTTGATTGCCTACCCGATAGGTGCCCAGTTGCCCTCAGAAGTGGTACTGGATTCGGTTTATAGCGGCCAAAACAGCATACACTCAATTGCGTTCAAACCCACCACCGCTATCGAGATAGAAAACGTGCAGACGGGTTGTGGCTGCACCGGGGTCGAGTTCCCCAAGGGTGTGCTGAAAGCCGGTGAAGAATACCATTTGAAGGTCGATGTAAATACAGCGAATATCGCCGGTTCCTTTAAGAGCCATGTTGCAGTCAAAATCGCCGGCGAGGATTCACTGTGGAATCTGAGCCTCCAAGCACAGGCCGTATCCCCCTTTCCCGCTGAAGTGGACTTCGGAGAAATAGACTTCACTACCTTGCCTTTAGAGCGCCACCTATCGCTTGCCCAGATTGCCGACCAGCCGCTAGCGATAGACTCGGTGGCAGTGCAAGGCGAGGGTGTCGTAGCATATCCCACTGATGCAGGTACGGGGTTGTTGATTCGGACAGACGAGGCGTTGACTTGGGGCAGTCGCATAGATGGCCTAGTCGAAGTCCACTTGGCAGGGAGCGACCGGACACTGCGACAGGCCGTACATGTCGAAGGAAAGGTCTTAGACCAATTCCAAGTAGATCCATCCGCTCTTTCTTTTGGCATGGGCAAGCCTCACCGGCGGCAAGTGAAAACGGTCGCGGTGCGCGTTGCACCCGAGGCGGCACGGGCACCGGTCCGGGTGCGATCGAAGTGTCCAGCCCCCACATTCGCTTTCGATTGGTACTGGGAGACGGACCGGCGACTAGTCATCGAGGTGCTTAACGAAAGCAACTTCCCGACAGGCCAGATCGATTGCGAAATTATCGTCCATATTGGGGATAACCCGATAGCGATTCCCATATTCGCCCTGACGCGGTAGGCGTCCAATAGATCGAAGCTCTATGCTACATTCCATCACAGCTAAACTTGCTGAGCGATTGCTGATTTGGGATCGTTGGCTCCGTCGATGGATGGAACTGGACCAACTGACGCGAGACCAACGAAAAATCCTCGTCTTCTTCCACGGGTATAGCTTGGCGCACACCATTCGCCCGCTCATGCTCGCTCGCGCCCTGCGGGAGCGAGGGTATCCGGTCGAGTGCGCCGGGCGCGGCCCCCATATAGAGCGAATCGCTGGGGAGGGCTTCCCCGTACATGATGTCGAGACCTTGCCGCAAGAACGGATGGACGAATACGTGGCTCGGGGCGAATACGGCTATTATGACTTGGAGTGGATTGATCGCTGCGTCCAGTCGGAACGGAACTTGATCCAAGCCATCAAACCGGCCCTAGTAATCCAAGATATGAAGCCGACTCTCTCCATAGCGGCTCAACTCGAAGGGATTGACGAGGCCATCATAAGCCAAGCGTATAACCAGCCGGGCTATCCGTTTCCCATACGGCTGATGAAGTCGTTCAGCACCAAACGGGGGCCGTTTGGTGCGTATCTCAAGAGCAAGGCACATGAGGTGAAGCCCCCAAAAAAACTTTACCTGCTGGCGGACATCCCCGAATTCCATCCGCCTCCAGAACAGGCGGCTCCGGGGTATCACTATGTAGGGCCTTTGCTGGATAACCCAAAGGAGAAAGGTACGATCTCTCTGCTCGACCAAGATTGGGATTTGTCTTGGCCGCTGGTCTATGTAACCTGTGGCAGCAGTGGGCAGCCTCCCGACTACTTGGAGGAGTTGATTGAGGCTGTGGCGCACGAACCCATCCGTTTACTCGTCGCCACGGCTGGCCGCTGGGATGGAACGAGCCACTATAGCAATGTCCGGGTGACGGACTTTCTCCCCGGCGAGTGGATCTTACAGCAAGCACGGGCGTTAGTGGGTATCGTCGGCATTGATGCTATTTATCAGGCCCTGCGGTGCGGGGTGCCTATCATCGGAGCCCCCGAGGACTTGGATCAGGAATACCACTTGAATCGCGTTGAGCAACTCGGATTGGGTATAAAGCTCGACCGGAGGGCATTTCGGGCCGACGAGATTTTGACGGCCCTGTATCGAGTGCTGGGAGATGATTCCCAGTTCGCGACATCGTGCCGTGCTTTCGCCAAAACGGCGTCCCAATGGCAAGGAGGCCAAGTCGCTGCCGATCTGGTAGATGGCTTCTTCCTCGCCCAAGAAAAACCGCATCAACTCGACTCACGTTATGCTATGGAAAAACGGGAATTCGTCCGCTATTTGGTCGCCAGTACTCCGCTTTCAACGGAGGAGATAGAGGCGATTCTACACGAAGGCATGGGCCGGGGACTACCGCACCACAAAATTCACGGGGCGTTGTATTACGACCGCATTGATTCGTGGAATTGGCTCTACGACCACGAGCCTCGCTTTTTTGAGGCCGATTATCGAGCATTGGAGCACAAGCGCAACCAATTTTCCATTCGGGATGAAAAGGGGATCCGAGGCCGTAAGAAATGGCAGCGATACCGAGTGACGTACCAATTGCGAATTGATCCAGCGCCGCTTCAAACCGGTCAGCGTACCCGAATCTTCCTGCCTTATCCCATCGAAGGGGGCGGTCAACGGGATATCCAATACATCACCTGCGAGCCTGCTGATATGGAAGCCGTGTTGGTGCCGGCGATGGGCTTTTTCTACAACTACGAGCTGACCAAAGGTTCCGCTGAAAGCGAGACTTGGGAGCTGAGCTATGTCTGCGAGTTGACCGTGGAAGAATTCCCGCTAGCTAATGGGTCTCAGCCGCTTCCTCTAAGTCCCATCGAGCGGAAACGGTATTTGAGCCTAGACCCTGCTCTGGTGGATTGCCCCGAAGTCGAGGTTTTCCGGCAGGAACTAGGCCCTAGGGAAAGGCGCAGCGACGAGTGTCGTGCCCGTGCTCTATACGAGGCACTGATGCACACCAAAAGGTTCAAGAAAACCAAAGACCCCACCCAGAGTATTGAGTACAGCACTCAAGCCATCTTGGGCGATACCGGCGGTCATTGTATCACGCTTTCCCGAGCGTTTATGGCCCTGTGCCGTCTAGATGGAATCCCTGTACGCGAGGTCGCCGGGGCCTTGATCGGGTATCCTAACGGGGACGATAGCTTTGCTATTGACACATATAGAGAACCTATCTTCGGCCACACTTGGCTTGAGGTCTATTTGGCGGAAAAGGGCTGGGTGCCCGTCGAATTCCACGGCATTGTCATCGGACAGACCGCCCTGACGGATCACAATGTCGCCGACCCGGCACTGCGCCACTTAATCAAGGAGAATACCAATCCGTATTGGGCCTACTACTTTGGTCATTTGGATACCCAACGCATTCGGTGTTCCAATTACGTCAAAAATATCCCGCAATGCCTCGTAGAGCGGCCAAACGCTCAGGCCAACGATCCCAATCGGTGGGACTTGCA
>JAJEEZ010000478.1:0-5233 GCA_022820705.1 Candidatus Latescibacterota bacterium
GCCGTTCCTGTCATGCTGAGCGGAGTGTAACGGAGCAGAAGCATCCCATACCTAAAACTCTCATGAGTTGAATAAAGTCACTCAGGAAGTAACCCGCCGTGCATCTCAACGCCGCCCAAGTGCAGTCCTACCGCGACCAAGGTTACCTCGTCGTGCCGGAGGTATTCGCGCCCGACCACGCCGAGGCCATGATCGGCCACTACATGGACCTGCGAGCCCAAGGTCCTCATCCAGGCGACAGCGGCGGTACTTACGACCAGACCGACGACCCAAACCACGCCTATCCGCGAATGATCAACATGCACGACTGGGATCCCGCCAGCGCCACTTGGGCCACCCGCCCCGATTTGCTTGCCGCAGTCGAACAGCTCATCGACGACGAACCCGTCCTGCGCCAGACCATGCTCTACTTCAAGCCGCCCGGCGGCCGCGGCCAGGGCCTGCACCAAGACGAGCAGTACATCACCATCAACCCCCTAATCGGCCTGTGGATCGCCCTCGACCCGTCCGACACCGCCGTGGGCCAAATGGTCGTCGTTCCCGGCTCGCACGGCCAACTCCGGCCCGTTGAAAAAGCCGACACCCGCGTCTCTTTCACCCGCGCCCAAAGCCAGCTCCCTCCCGAGGCCGCAATCGTCGGCCTCGACATGGCTCCAGGCGACGGCCTTTTCTTCGACGGCAAAACCATCCACGGCTCCTACCCCAACCAGACCACTGATCGCTGGCGGCGCAGTTTTATCTGCCACTATATCGGCAAAAGCGCCGAACACTTCGAGCCGCCCCAAGGCTTTCACGTGGGGCACGTGTGAGACAACGCTATGGCCTTCGCTTTTTCCGACCAGCACATCGACGAGTACCGCACTCAGGGCTACACGGTCTTCCGCCAACTCCTGCCTCCTTCCCTCGTCGCCGACCTACGCCGCGTCTGCGACGAGGCGCGAGACTTGGCCCGCCAACAGCGCGGCCCCCAAGCCCAGCGCTTGCAGCCAATGGCCGACTTCCCGCTCGACCAACAGCCCTTCATCGACTATGTAGAACTCCCCGCGCTCAACGACGCACTCCACCGCTTGCTCGCGCCGGATTTTCGCGTTGGCGGGCCGCAGGTCATGGGCGTGCTCTTTGAACCGGCTGAGTCGCCGTGGTGTACCCACTGGCACCGCGACTGGCGCGACAATATGCCCGGCTTGGAGCTAACGCGCTGGGACGAGCACTTTGCCGACGACCGCTACTTCAACCAAGTCAACTGCGCCCTGTACGCCGATTCGTGCACTTGGGTCGTCCCCGGCAGCCACCTGCGCCGCGACCTGCCGTGCGAAGCAGCGCGCTTCCCCGAGCGCCCCATCGCCAAGCCCGATCTCGAAGGACAATCCGCTACCGAGCGCGAGTGGACCTGCCTCAGCTATGCACAGAGTATGCCCGGTGCCCGGCAACTCTTCCTTGACGCCGGCGACTTCTGCCTGTACCGCAACACGCTGTGGCACATCGGCAACTACGTGCCCTACGCTAAAAGAGCGACCCTGCACGATGCAGTAGATACCGACGAATTTGCAGAGTGGCGCGACGAGACCCTGCGCATAGTCCAAGAGCGGCAGGCGGCGGGACACGGCATGGAGAATCCCAATCATGGCTAAAAACAGCCGCCTCGTGTATTCCTCTGATACCGGTCGCGTACAGCAGCCAAAAAAGCAAGCCGCAGCCCCCACCGGCGACGGCATCGCCCGCGTGCGCCGCGAAAAGAAGGGGCGCGGCGGCAAGACCGTCACCACCATCTCAGGCCTGCGGCTGTCCGCCGCCGAACTAAAGACCCTCGCCGCCGAACTCAAGCGCAAATGCGGCAGCGGCGGGTCGGTCGTCGATCGCGTGATAGAAATTCAGGGGGACAAAGTGGATGTCGTGCTCGCTGAACTGGCCAAGCGCGGCTATCAGGCCAAGCGCGCCGGCGGCTGATTACTCCAACTCAAACACAAACGGCAAGCTGACCCAAACTGGAACGGCGCGGTCGTTTTGCACAGCCGGCGAAAACTCCCAAACCTTGGCAGCCTGCGCCACTGCGCGATGAAAGACCTGCGGCCCCTCGATGCGGTCGATGTGCTCGACCTGTCCCGTATGACCCACTAGCACCCGTGCGAAAACCTTACCCTCCACCTGTGCTTTCCGCGCACTGTCGGGATAGACTGGCAGCACTCTCTTAAGCACTTTCGGCGGCTGCTCCACCATCCACAACTCCGCGGCCTCCACTTCCTCCTCCAAGGGGAACTCGGTCACCACCACGGGCGGCGGCAGTTTATACTCGCGCACAGGCGGTGCGTACTCCACCGGCTCGATGCGCCGGACCGGGGGAGGCGGCAAGGGCAGGCGCATCTCGGTTTCAGGAACGAGTTCTATCTCGATAGTCACAGGCCGCTGCACGAGCCTTCTCGCATCAAACGCAATCTGCGGATCAATCGCCACCACCACAGCGAGCAACAAGACCGCAAACCCCGCCGAAGCGCACAGATCCCGTGCATAGGTGCGCTTGAGATCTGCATCTTTGCTCTTCAGCCGGATCATGCTGGCCTCGGCATCAATTAGAGGGCGGGATTTGCTTGCCTTGCGGATCTTGTTCGTCGCTGATTTGCGCGCCCAATTCGGCTGCCAGTTCGCCGCCGATAAAGTGCTCAAGCGCGTCGGCTGGGTCGTGTACGTGGTCTTCGGGTAGGCCCAGATGGCTCATATAGGTCTCCCAAAGCCGGTGATAGCGCAACAGGCGCAGCGCGGCTTGTTGGCCCTTTGCAGACAATCCGACCACGCCATTCGCCTGTACCAGCAGTTGCCGTCGCCGCAGGCCGCCGAACGCTAGCTGCGCCAGCGGCCTCCAAACGGCCGCAATCGCCACCAGCTCGGCGGGCCGCAGCCCAGCGCACCCGACCTCCTTCTCTTCGCGCCGCACCAGTGCGAGCAGCATGTGATCTTGCGCCACTTGCAGCGACAGCCGCACGCGCTGATAGACGCGCGCCAGCACGCCCTGATTGGGCGAAAAAAGCAGGGAAAACAGAAAAATTCCACCGACGACCACCACCATGGCACCGGCGATGGAGCTATTCCAGAAGCTGGCCAAAAAGTAACCCGCCACGGCCGAGGCTATCCCAAAGAACACGGCCAACCCTATTACCGCGATGAGCCGGTCGCTCCACAGGTAAGCGGCTGCTCCAGGCACGATCAGCATAGCCACGACCAAGATCGCACCCACGGACTCAAACGACGCCACCGTCGTCAGCGCGACCAAACCCATCAAGAGATAGTGCATCAGCGTGGCGTTGATCCCCACCGACATGGCCAAGGCCGGATCGAACGCAGAGATCTTGAATTCCTTGTACAAGAGCGCGATCACCGTCAGGTTAATCGCCAGCATCGCGCCCAATATCCACACTGGCCGCGGCCCCAGCGATTGGTCGCCCCACAGCAGCAGATCCCAAGGGGTATAGGCGATCTCGCCGTAGAGCACGCACTCTTGGTCGAGATCCACCTGACCGGCGTACGCGGTGATGATCACCACGCCCAGCGCGAAAAGCGCGGTAAACACAATGCCGATGGCCGCGTCCTCTTGCACGCGCCAGCGCCGGTGAAATGCTTCGACCAACAGCGCGGTTAGCAAGCCGAAGGCGGCTGCGCCCAAAAACATCGGCAGCACCGCGCGGCTACCCGACAGCAGAAAGGCCACGGCGATCCCCGGCAACACCGCGTGGCTTAGGGCATCGCCCAACAGCGACATCTTGCGCAGCACCAAGAAGCTGCCCAACAGGGCGCAGGACGCCGTGACCAACACGCCGGTGAGCACGATCCAAAAAGCGCCTTCGATCATTCGCGGCCTCCCCGGCGGTAGTGGCTGCCGGTGCCGTGTATGTTGACGATCCGGGCCGGGTCCAGCCCTTGCTCGCGCTGGAGGAGGTCCTCTAACTCGGCGATGATTTCCGGCGTCAGCAAGTGCTCGACTTCGTCGGCGGGCCGATCCACGTGATCGGCGTCGAGTATGGCCCGATAATACAAATAGTGCTCCCACAAGCGGTGCGATTTAACCACGAAAAGCCCTTCCTCCGCTCCTGGGTCCGTCAGGGCGAAACGCCCATCCTGAGCGGAGACTAACCCCTTTTCGGCGAGCCGCCGCCCGAGGCGTTTGACCCGGTCCGGCGACAGGCCCATCTCAATGGCCAGTTCCTCCACGGCCAAGGAGCGGCTCGTCCCCAGCTTCTCTTGCAGCTCGATGCAGGCGCGCAAAAAGTGCTGTTGGCTCTCGCGGCGGCTGTTGTGCCGCTGCCTGCGCCACCGCGCCAGCACCCCCCGCTGGGGCGCAAAAAGTGCCGACACCACAAAGCACAAGGTGGCGACGAGCACCATCACCGGGCCAGTGGGAATCCGCGGCACCAAGGAACTGATGAAGGTGCCGACGACCCCGGACAAACCCCCGAAAGCAGCGGCGAGCAGCACCATCTTGTGCAGGTGCTCGGTCCAAAAGCGCGCCGCCACAGCCGGCGTGATCAGCATGGCCGCAATCAGCACCACGCCTACGGCCTGCAAACCCACGATCACCGTCAGCGCGATCAGCCCCATCAGCAAGGCGTCGATCCAGCGAGACGAGTACCCGAGCGTCTGCAAAAAGTCCGCGTCGAAAATCAGCGCCTTGAACTCCTTAAAAAACAGGGCCACCGCGAGGATGATAAGACCCGCCAGCACACTCATGACGCGCAGATCGTCGTCCACCAGCGAGGCCGCCTGCCCAAAGAGGAACTTGTCCAAGCCACTCTGATTGCCCGTGCCAACCCGCTGAACGTGGGTCAACAACACGATCCCCACGCCAAAAAATACCGACAGCACAATGCCGATGGCCGAATCCGCCTTGACGCGGGTATAGTTGATGATGAACTGCATCACCAACACGCCGAGCACCCCGGAAATCGCCGCACCCGTCAGCAGCACCGGCAGGGCCTTGCTCCCCGTCCACAAATAGGCCAACGCCACCCCGGGCAGGGCCGCGTGCGCCAGCGCGTCGCCGACGAGGCTTCGCCGCCGCAACACCGCAAACGACCCCAGCAACCCGCCGGTCGCGCCGATCAGCAGAGAGCCGAAGAGCACGAAGCGCACATTGGCGTCGGCCAAGCTCAAGAAGCGCAGGGCGTTTTCGACTAGCATCGTCAGCCCTCGCGCCGCTGCTCGGCCATGGCTTGGGCGGCCTGCGACAGCACGGTCAGCCTACCCC
>JAJEEZ010000080.1:0-7622 GCA_022820705.1 Candidatus Latescibacterota bacterium
GACTTTTATCGACCGCTCGTATTTGCTTAGCGCTCGCCCTTATGTCGGCGACATCGGGACTGATGAACTAAAGGTCAGGCTCTTGGGACGTGGTATCGCTGTCTCAGTCAAAAAGAGGGGACTTGTAGGAGGGCACACGGACAAAGCGCTTCAGCCCAAGATGCAAGCGAGCCTGAGCCGCCGGTCCCAAATGTACCTGAAGATACTGATCCCCTACCGCAACAGACTGATCTTGGCCGTCTTCGCTCTCTAATTGAGCGCCCGTGAATTGGTGCTCGCCAAAGGAACCGGCCTGCAACAGGACGTCGCGGCCTGCAACAGGGTCCGTATTCACCAGCGTCAGGCTAACTCCGTCGGCGCTGACTCGATCAACTAGAGCCGCCACGTACTCGGGCAGACCGGGACGACGACGCTGCGGGTCGAAATAATGCACATGAGCCTGGAGCATTCCCCCATTGTAAATCGCCGCTGGCGTGCCCAAGGCCATCTGGATCAGAGCTTCGGGCAGCACGGGATTGAGCCGCTGGAAGTGGTAGCACTCGCGCGTCTCAGGATCGCTGTCGTCGTTATCCAAGCGATTCAGACTATGGCAGATGCTGGAGTAGGTCGAATCGATCACCTGATCGACGTAGCTTGGATTTTTGCCTTCGACAAAGGTAAACCAAGCCGTCGGCGGGCATATGCCGGCTTTGGCAGCGCCCCAGTCAGGGGGCAGACCGGCAAAAGCGGCGCGGTCGGGAAAGGCTGCATCGAGGCGAGCCAAATCCCGTTCGCTCTGGCTCAAGTAGTATAAATGAATGTACAAGTAGGGGTCGGGCGGTCGAAAATCAAACCAGCCCTGGTCGCCATGGCGGGCTGGCACCTTGACGCGACCGTCCTCCTCGCGCCGCAGTTCCCACAGCATGTCGAGCTGCGAGCGAGCCAAGTCCAAATGGGAATCATCGCCAGTCATCAGCAGGGCGCAACTGCCGGCCACTAGGGCCGGCTCGACGATATTGCGCGCTCCGTGCGGCCAGCGCCAGCCGTAGTACCCACCCCACCACTTGCCGTCCATCAATTCGCCAATGGTTCCCTCGGGTCCAATATTGTCGGGCATGATGCCGCCGTTGGCCGCGCAGCGCTCCTCCCACGCCTGTAAATAATCGAGCACCCAGGTTTTGTATTGGTCGTCGCCGGTGTAGAGATAGGCGTTGGTGATCAAGCCGGCGATACTCAGATTGAGAGGCACATCGCAGCGGGTCATGCGCTGATTGATCAAGTCGAGGACCTGGGCGAATACTTCGTCGTCTGTCCAATCGACCTTGAAGAGCGGGTCGGAGCTGTCGGCACCTGGAATGTCCTCAAAGGGTGCCAGATAGTCGGCTAGGATGGGTCGGTGGTAATCCCAATCGACTTGAGTAGTGACAAAGCGCGGGCCTTTGCTCCCGTTGAGTGGCGAGCGGATCATTTTGCGCTGAGCGTCCCAATTGGGTGCCAGCGGATCGGCACCGGTGTACATAGCGGCGTAGCGCAGGGCACGGGTGCGGTTGATGAGGTGGGCGGGATCGGCCAGCGCCAAATAGTAGATGTAGGTATAACTCTCAGAGTGGTGGAACCAGTCGAAACCAGTGACGAACTCGCGCTCGACCGTGCCGTAGTTGGCGTACTGCCAGGTGATGGCGTCCCACTCTTTGCAGGCGGTCTGGTAGATGTGCTCGCCGCCGCCCAGCAGGTAAAACAGGGGAAAGGATAGGAAAGCCTCGTAGCCATTGTCCGTGCCGTCCATGCTGGTCCACTCCGTGCGCTGGATCAGAGTGCCGTCTGGACGGGTGCTGTGTTCGACAAAGGGGTGGGCGGCGCGGTCCATCAAGGCGATCAAGTCGCGTTGGCGCACGGCCCAATGAGGCGGGTTTTTGCGGGTCTTAGCGGCAATAGATACGTAGGTCATTGGGGGTTCCTCCTAAGTGTACAAGCATCGAGTTATTCAGGTCGCAGATCCGTATACCGCTCCCCCAGTGGCCCTCCTTCCCCGCGCACTAGAAACACCGGAATCGGATGTTGGTCCATGTCCACCCAAGCCGTATCTGTGCTGCAGTAGCGAATCGTATAACCAGCGCGGCGGCGTCCACTTTCATTGGCCTCGCTGCCGTGCAGAATATAGGAATCGTGAATGGATAGACTGCCGGCCTTCATCTCCATCATCACGGCCTGGGCCTCCATTTCGGGGGCGACCTGCACCTTCTTTCTCAGCATCTCGGTCTCCTCCGCAGGCACGGTTTCCATCTCTTGGTAGTCCCGGTGTGAACCGGGTATGATGCGCATCGCGGCGTTTTCAGCGTCCGCGTCGTCGAGCGCCAGCCACACGGTAGCCACATCGGTGCCGTGCACGCTCGGCCAGTAGTTGTTGTCTTGGTGCCAACCCACGCTGGTTCCATCACCCGGCAGCTTGATGAACATGCTCGAATAGACCAAGATCAGGTTGGGACCCAAGATGGCTTCCACCGCATCGAGTAGATACGGATAGCGGCAGACCTCCAGCCAGAACACTTCTTTGGTGTGCGGCTCGCCGTAGTATTGATCCCGGTCGAGAAAACCCGCGCGCACGCCCACGTCCAGCGAATACTGCATGGCGTCGACTTCGTCTGGCCCGAAAACATCGGGGAAAAAGCAATAGCCTTCTGAGTCAAAGCGCTCGACGTCGGTATTCAGCACGATAAGTCCCTTTCAATTAGGCGTCTCTTAAATCCCGTAAACCCGAGCGGCGTTCTCCCCCAGCACTTTGGCCCGATCATCCTCGTCCAGGTCCGTGGCAAAAGTACGGATTATTTCCAAACTCTGCCGGTACGTGACATGGCGGCTGACCGGCGGCCAGTCCGAGCCCCACAGCAGGCGGTCGGCGCCCAAACCCTTGAGCAGGCGGCTGAAAAATCCCAGCGCTTGGGGACAGCGGCAATCCCAAGGAGTCGCCGCCGCCGCATAGAAGCCCGACGCTTTGATCGACAAATTGGGATAGATCGACGCCTGTAGCAGTCCCCCGTACGTCTCGTCTTGGACATCGGGACCACCTAACGAGGGCAGGGCTAGATGATTGGCGACAAAGCGGATATCCGGATGTCTCTGTGCCAACTCAAGCAAGAGCCCGTAATTGGACGGCCCGATTTGCAGGTTGCAGACTAAGCCAGTGTCTTTGTACGCCTGCCAGAGCGCGTCGCAAGCCTCTTCCAACATCCACTGCATTTTCTCATCGAGCTTGGGTGGGTAGTAACTAGTGCCCACGGCACCGAATTCCTCGCCCGCCCGCAAGACCCGCTCGGCAGCGTCTTGCTGATGCATGGGCACATCCGTCAATACGGCCAGCCGATCGGGGTGCTCTCGCCCCCACTGGGCGCACTCCTGATTGTTGCCCGGCGAGTACTCCGCCACCACCGGCAGCACGACGGCTTTGTCGACATCGCATTCGTCCATGTGGTGGAGGAGCCGATCTACCCGCCCTAGATCTCCCCAAGGGGCCATAGGAGGAAAGTTGGAAAGCACGTGAACATGAGCGTCGATAACGGACATTGACACCTCCTTACTCGTTTGATTTACCTACAGGAACTATGTACGCAATCACGCACCGATGCAACGGCAGCGGTCGCAGCCCCAGTGCTGACGGGCTATCTATTCCAACATTCATCTTGTTGACCCAATACCGCGTCCGTATTCTTAGAATCACTTTGCCGCAACAGATCTCCCGCTCAAAAGAAAAAGGAGAAAGACCATGTCGAATGTATCTCTCGTCAGAGTGGGCGTTCTAACCTGCGCCCGGTACGTGCATATCTCAGGTATATGGGGTCCGATCATCGATCCCACCTGCCCGCGCCAATTCATGGGCTGCACGACGCGTATGACCGGCATGGTCATGACCCACGTCTGGGATATGGACCAAGAAGGCGTCAAGGACTTCTGCGATACCTACAAAGGGGTCGAAGCAGTGGAAAACTATTGGGATATGGTCGGCAAGGTGGACGGCGTCATCCTCTCCGATTTTGATTCGACCCTGCATTTCAAAGAATTGGCCAGACCCTATTTGGAGGCCGGCGTCCCCATCTTCATCAACCGCCCCTTTGCCCTCAACCTCCAAGACGCGCAGGAAATAATCGATTTGTCCCAAAAGCACGACACTCCCATCATGTCGGGTTCATCCTTCGGCTCGGCACCGGAAATTGAGCACATCAAACGCGAAGTGGCGGCCATTGAACCGATCAGGGGCTTTGCCGCGGCCAACTCCATGTCCGACTACGCCACCCACGGCATTCACGGCCTGTACATGATCTACGCGTGTATCGGCGGCGGCGTTAAGAGCGTGGCCTACCAGACGCCCGACTGGCATGTCCCCAATGGTCACCTCACCTTTGAATACGAACCCAGAGGAGAAGGAGGGAAGACCTTTTACGGATCGCTGCAGGAAATATCGGGGACGTGGGGCTGGATCCGGGTGTTTGGAGAGCGCACCTTCGAGCAGTTCGTGCACAGCGGCATCCACTTTTGGGTTCCCCTACTGCTGGAGATGCAGGAGATGTTCGAAACCCGAAAAATGCCCGAGCCCTACGAGGCCATCTACGAGAAGGTGCAGATGTTTCTCGCCGGCTTCAAATCGCACGTGGAGTGCGGCGGTGCCCCAGTGGGGCTGGACGAAATCGGCGACTGGACGGCTCCTCTGCTCAATCCCGATCCATATCCCGACGGGTTCTTCAAATAGACTGCAAGGCGCTCGGTTGCGGCACCACTTTTTGTGGCGGCCGTTTCATCCCTTGGGCTTTGCTATTTGTACGGTATCCTTGTCGGGCGGCTCTGGTTCACCGACGGTTGCAAGGGTAGCTGGCAGAGGACAATAACAAGGCAGATCGCTCTATGTGGATCCCAATTATTGTAGGATGGTTTCTTGTCTTAGTAGCCTGTACCGAGCGAGAGCAGGCGGCCAGCACCCAGCGCATGGCTGAACTCCTAGAAGACATAGCCGTCAATGTCGATCCCGCCGCGCATCCGTATGTGAATTTGGACCGAGTTGCACATTTCCGCGCTCGGTTGGATCACCTACGCCAATCCAGTGCGGCCACCAATCCTCGGACGCGAGAACAAATCTTGCAAGCCCGCTTTTCTCTTGCCAACGAACTGCTGCAAGCTGGCCAATCCGATCGAGCAGTACAGGAGTACCGGCAACTGCAGACTGTGGTCCACCATCCTCAGCTTCGGCATTCTCTCCAACTGCTAGTGGGCTTGGCCTATCTTCGTTTGGGCGAACAAGAAAACTGCATTGTGCAACACAATATCGACTCCTGTCTAATGCCGATCCGCGGCACTGGAGTGCACCAAATCAAGCGCGGATCGAGTGCCGCTATCGAGGAGTTTTTGGGGGTTCTGAGCAGAAATCCAAACGATTTGTCGGCTCGTTGGCTACTCAATATCGCCTATATGACGCTGGGTCAGTACCCAGAAGAGGTGCCGCAGAACTTGCTGATTCCACCCGAAGTATTCACCTCTGACCACGACATTGGGGTTTTTCGCGATGTTGCTCCCCAGTTGGGGCTGGATGTGGTGGGACTCTCAGGGGGGGCTATTATGGAAGACTTTGATGGCGACGGCTACCTCGATATCGTGGCTTCATCTTGGGGTCTGCGCGACCCACTCCGCTACTTCCGCAACCAAGGAGACGGCACCTTTGCCGATCGCACCCAAGCGGCAGGTTTGGAAGGTATTGTGGGTGGCTTAAATATCTGCCAAGCCGACTACGATAATAACGGCTATGCAGATGTACTGGTGCTGCGCGGCGCTTGGCTCGACGAGGGACGCTACCCCAACTCACTATTGGCCAATCGGGGAAATGGGCATTTTTTCGATGCGACCGAAGCAGCCGGTTTGCTCACTTTCCACCCAACACAGACAGCGACTTGGGGAGATTTCGATAACGACGGTTGGGTTGACCTATTTGTCGGCAACGAATCTCAGAGTAGCGCCATTCATCCGTGTGAGTTGTTCCGCAACCAAAGCGAAGACTCTGGGCGCGGAGTATCGGCGGTACAATTCGTCGATGTGGCCGAGACAGCGGGACTCGATGTGGTCGGCTGGGTCAAAGGAGTAGTCTGGGGCGACTACAACAACGATGGACAATTGGACCTGTACATCTCGCGTTTGAAACCCGAGGAATCTAATCTGCTCTTTCGCAATCAGGGGCGTGGGCGTTTCTCCGATGTGACGGCCACGGCGGGCGTAGCCGGGCCATCCTATAGTTTTCCGACTTGGTTCTGGGACTACGACAACGACGGGTGGCAGGATCTATTCGTCGCCGGTTTCAAAGGTGAGGTAGCGGACGTAGCGGCCGCTTATTTGGGCTTGCCACACCGCGCCGAAGAACCCCGTCTATACCGCAACAACGGCGACGGTACTTTCACCGATGTCACGCGCAAGGTAGGGCTCGACGAACCCCTTATAGCTATGGGTAGCAATTTCGGCGACCTAGACAACGACGGGTACCAAGATTGTTATATCGGCACCGGCGACCCGTATATGGCTACGCTAGTCCCCAACCGCATGTTCCGCAATGCCGACGGCAATTTCTTCCAAGATGTCACCACCTCGGGTGGCTTTGGGCATTTGCAAAAGGGCCACGGTGTGGCTTTTGGCGATATTGACCACGATGGCGACCAAGATGTTTTTTCGGTCATCGGCGGGGCTTTTACCGGTGATGTCTATCAGAACGTCCTCTTTGCCAATCCAGGCCACGGCAATCATTGGATCAAGCTCCGGCTCGAGGGTAGGCGTACCAATCGAGCCGCCATTGGAGTGCGCGTAAAGGTGAGCGTGAACACCGCACATGGCAGCCGCGACATTTATTCCACGGTGACCAGCGGGGGCAGCTTTGGTGCCTCCAGCCTGCAATGCGAAATAGGTCTAGGACAGGCTGAGTCTATCCAGGCGATCGAAATCGTCTGGCCCACCAGCGGAGAAGTGCAGATTTTCAACGACGTCGAGATGGACCAAAGTCTATATATCCGCGAAGGTGATTCGCATCCGACTCGCCGACAGTTTAAATCTTTTGCCATCAACCCAAGCAATGAATCGGACGAGATAGCACACAACCACTAGTCTCCCCTGTCTGTCCGGCAAGACTCACGGCGCCCTTTGGGAGAGGACAATTTCTTTATGTATTTTTCAAAACTACGGAAGGCATTGCATACTCTTTGCCGAATCGGCCATTCAATTTCATTTATATGTATCCTGTATCACATTGGAGACGCGCATGGGCAGGATGGCGAGGCAAGTGCTTCCTCAAGGAGCCAAGAGCATTATAGGCTCGGTATGCGCCATGCCCAAAGGGGCGACTACGAAAGCGCGGAGAGAGAGTACAGGCAAGCAATAGAATTAGATGCCAATAATATCTATCCGCACGACGGCCTCGGTTTCATCTACGCCTTACAAAACCGGTTGGGCGAGGCGGAAGAGGAATTTGCCAAGGTCCTCCAGATTGATCCGAGCTACGCACCGGCGCACTACAAGTTGGGTAAAATTTTCTTCATTCGCCAAGAGTACGACGAGGCTTTCGCTTCTTATCAAAAGGCCATTGAGGCCAACCCCAAGTATTTTCCCGCTCACCACGGCTTGGG
>JAJEEZ010000450.1:0-5390 GCA_022820705.1 Candidatus Latescibacterota bacterium
GTAAGACGATGTGGGTCGCATCGTACGGCTCGTAGGCAACCGGGTAGGGCAGGAGGCTGTACAGATAGTGCGGGAACGAGCCAATGCCAATGCACAGCACCGCCCCAATCCCCATCGCCACCAGCATGTTGCGCGGTGCCTCGCGGCAGCGGATCCCCGCGTCATGGGCAAAGAAGGCAAAGAAGGGAATTTTGATGCCAGCGTGATGAAAGACGCCAGCCGAGGCAAACAGCAACAGCAACCATACTACGAGGTGTCCTTCGTTGGCCGCGGCCTGCATGACCATGGACTTGCTGACAAATCCACTAAAGAGCGGGAAGGCCGAAATCGACGCGGCCCCGACCATGCAAAAGCCACAAGTCCACGGCATGGATTTGTACAGCCCCCCGAGATCCGAGCCGTTGATCCTGCCGGTGCGGTAGAGCACGGCACCCATCGACATGAAGAGCAGGCCCTTGAAGAGCACGTCGTTAAAGGCGTGGGCAACCGCGCCGTTGACGCCCATACCCGGTCCCAAGCCGACGCCTACTACCATAAAGCCGATCTGGTTGATCATGCTGTAGCCCAACACGCGGCGCAGATCGTTTTCAATAACCGCATAGAAAATGGGGAACATTGCCATGGCTGCGCCGATGTAGAGCAGGATTTCGGTGCCGGCAAAACTGCGCGCCAACACATAGACCGCGGTCTTGGTGGTAAAGGAGCTTAGAAAAACCGCACCTGTGGGCGTGGACTCTGGGTACGCATCCACCAGCCACGAATGCAACAACGGGAAGGCGCATTTAACGCCAACGCCGAGGAAAATCAGCCGCGTGGCCCAGCTATCGATGCCCAGATGCCCCAGCGCCAGCGAGCCGGTCTGCTGGTAGTGCCACGCCGTGCCGACCAAGAGCAACAGACCAGAACTGATGTGGATCAGCAGGTAGCGCGTACCTGCGGCAATGGCCCTTTCGCTCTGGGTAGCCCAGATCTGGAAGACCGAAGAAATCGCCAGCAACTCCCAGAAGATGAAGAGCACAATGAGATCACCGGCAAAGACCGCGCCTACAGCCGCGCCCGCGTACAGGAAGCCGGTCGCCTGTTGCAAGCGGTCGCGCAGGTGCAGCGAAAAGAGCGCCGCGAGAAAAGCGGCCAAGTGAAAGAGATAGCCAAAGAGCAAGCTGAGCTGATCAACGCGCACCCAGTGCAGCTCGTACCCCGCTAGGGAGCCGACTTGATCGTCGCCAGCCTGATAGCCGAGGAGATTGTAAAATCCGGCCAATGGCAACAGGAGCAACACCACCCGCCGCACGGCCAGCGGCAAAAAAGGCAACAGCAGCCCACCTAAGAGCAGGAAGGCCGCCGGGTGCAGGCTAGTCATAGTAATCCTCGCAGTACATCCTAATTCCTAATTCTGATAGTAATCCTCGCGGCGCATCAGCACCTTGCGCATCTGGGTAGCTATCAAAACCAACAGCACGCAGGCGACAAACCCGTATATCGCGTAAAAGCCGAACCAGCCCTCGACCGGGAAGACACCTTCGGCAAACATCAAGTGCCGATGGAAGAGCAGGTCCGCGCCCAAAAGCAAGGCGCAGAGGACGAAGAAAACCCGTATCAAGCGGTGGACGTTCCTCGGCTGGTCGAATAGATGTTTTTTCTCTGAGTTCATAACCTTATCCTCCGATCTGGCGGCAGAGGTTGATGAGCGGGTCGGGATAGAGGAAGAGTACCAGCCCGCCCAGCGCCGTGCAAACCAGCGGCAGGACGCAGGCCAGCGGGGCTTCCTGTAGGCCGTCTTCTCCATCGGGTGCTGCGTAGAAGAAGGCGTTGACCGCCACCGGCAACAGGTAGGCGATGTTGAGCAGCGAGCTTACCAAGAGTACGCCAATAGTCACGTACTGCTCGGCGTCCAACCCGGCGAGGATGAGATACCACTTGCTCCAAGCGCCTCCCAGCGGCGGCAAGCCAATGATGCTCAGCGAGCCGACGAGAAAGGCCCCCATCGTCCACGGCATTTGCCGACCAATGCCCTTCATCTCGCTGATCTCGGTCTTGTGCAGGGCGACCGCGATGGCCCCAGCGCAGAAGAAGAGGGTGATCTTGCCGAAGGCGTGCATGGCGATGTGCAGGCTGCCGCCGAGGACGCCCCAACTATTGGCCAGAGCTGCGCCGAGGACGATGTAGGAAAGCTGACTGACCGTGGAATACGCCAAGCGGGCCTTGAGGTTGTCCTTGGTCATAGCCACCAGCGAGCCAATGAGAATCGTGGCGCAGGCCGCGTAGGCCAAATAAGTGCCCAAGCCCGTATCGGAGAGCAGGTCAATGCCGAAGATATAGACAACCACCTTGAGGATGGTAAAAACGCCCGCCTTGACCACGGCGACTGCGTGTAACAGGGCGCTGACCGGTGCCGGAGCCACCATAGCCGCGGGGAGCCAGCGGTGAAAGGGCATCAGCGCGGCCTTGCCCGTGCCAAAGGCATAAAGAAAAAGCAGGACGCCGATGGTCCACGTCGGTGCCTTGCCAGCGAGAATCCCACCGGAAACAAAGTCAAGAGTCCCGGCGATGTAGTAGGTGGCGACCAAGCCTGTGAGCAGGAAGCCGATCGAGGTCGCAAGCAGCACCCCCATATAGATGCGGCCCCCCGCTTTAGCCTCCGAACTGCGGTGGTGCGTAACCAGCGGATAGGTAGAAAGCGTCAGCGCCTCGTAGCAGAAAAACAACGTCAGCATGTTGCCGGCAAATGCCGCGCCCAAGGCAGCGGCGATCGCCAAGGCGAAGAAGGCAAAAAAGCGGGTCTGATTTTCCTCGTGATGTCCCCGCATGTAGCCGATGGAGTAGATCGAGGTCGCCATCCACAGCCCAGCGGCGATCAGCGCAAAGAGCGCACCGAGCGGCTCGACTTCAAAGGCTAGGGACAGCCCCGGAAAGACCTCCACCAGATGCACCGCCGGTCGGTCACCTGCGGCGACTTTGGGCACCAAGGTGCAAACCGAGGCAAAAGTGCCTAGCCCGGCGAGCAAAGTCGCCGTCTCGCGCAAGTTGGGACGGCGGCCCAAAAGGGCGATCAACGGTGCCACACCCAAAGGTAGAAGCACAGCCACGGCGATGGCAGTCGAAGCACTCATGGAGCAACACCTAGGAGCCAGTGCGCCGCCTTGCGGGCAACCCCAGCCGTCAACGAGGTCTGTACCCCCAAGCCAATGGTAAGCGCGATGAGCAGCCATACGGGGATCTGCATCGAGAGGGGAGCTTCGGCCACAGACTCAGCATCTTCGGGCACCGGACGGAAGTAAGCGATCTCGACAAAGCGCCAGATATAAACCAGCGCCAGCAACGAACTGATCACCACCAGTGCCGCCACCGGCCACCACCCCCGCTCTATAGCACCCAATATCAAGTACCACTTGCTAATAAAGCCCACGGTAAACGGCACGCCGACTAACCCCAAGCCAGCGAGGACAAAGGCGCATGAAGTCAGCGGCAGGCGCTTGCCCAACCCGCTAAGGTCGGCTAATTGCAGAGAGTTGATGCGGAGGAAGATGCAGCCAGCGACCAAGAAGAGCGCCGCCTTCATCAGCGCGTGATTGAACAAGTGGACGATCCCGGCCGTCAGCCCAGTGGCCGAGCCCAAGCTAACGCCGAGCATTACATAGCCGATCTGCGCCACGCTCGAATAGGCCAACAGCCGCTTGAGATCAGTCTGGTAGATGGCCACGGCCGAGGCGATGAAGATGCCCAAGAGCACCAGCGGCAACAGCAGGACATCGAGGTGCATGGTCCCAAAGGCAAAGTCCGCGCCAAAAATCGTGAAGACAAAGCGCAGGAAGGCGTACGCTGCTACCTTAGTCGCAGTCGCCGCGATAAAGGCAGTAACGGCCGAAGGCGCATAGGTGTAGGCGTTGGGCAACCAGATGTGCAGCGGAAAAAGCGCCATCTTGAGCGTGAAGCCGACGCTTATAAAGGCAAAGGCCACGTGAATCGTGCGGGTGTCGGCGACAGCTTCGATCCGCCCGGCGAGATCGGCCATGTTGAGCGTGCCGGTCATCGCGTACATCAGGCCGATGCCGATCAGGATAAAGGTCGCGCCAATCGTACCCAAGATCAGGTAGTTATACGTCGCCATCAGGGCGCGGCGATCCCGGCCGAGACTAATCAGCCCATACGCCGAAAGCGACGAGATCTCCATAAACACGAAGACGTTAAAAGCGTCGCCGGTAATGGCAATACCCAGCAAACCAGCGAGACAGAGCAGAAAGATCGCGCAGAAATACGGGCGGCGTTCTACTTCGACTTCGCGCGCCGCACTCGCCGGCGCATAGCTCAGAACCACGGCACCGATCAGCGCCACCAGTAGAATCAAATACGCATTGAGAGCATCTACCCGGAACTCGATGCCCCAAGGTGCGCTCCAGCCGCCCAAGGCGTAGGAGATGGGGCCTTCGGAGAGAACTTGTTGCAATAGCAGCGCGGCCAGCGCCAGCGTACCCCAGCCGACGGCCACGACAAACGGCCACAGCAAGCGCTGCGGACGCAGCAATAGGCAGAGCGGCGCAGCGACCAGCGGCAAGACGATCTGCAGGGCGGGTAGATGGGCGGCGATCACGACCCCTCTTCCCGACGTTGGATTTCGTCTTCTTCGATAGTCCCGTAGGCCGCGCGAATGCGCACCACTAGCGCCAACCCAACCGCGGTAGTGGCAATGCCAACGACAATAGCGGTGAGGATGAGAACGTGAGGCAGTGGGTTGGAGTACACCGTCACACCTTCGGCGAGGATGGGCGCAGTCCCCCCCTCGACTTTGCCCATGCTGATATAGAGCAAAAAGACCGAGGTCTGGAAGATATTGAGGCCGACCAGCTTCCTGATCAGATTGCCGCGGGCAATGACGTTGTAGAAGCCGGCCATCATCAGGAAAATGACGATCCAGTAGTTGTACAGACCGAAGAACGAACTCATGGCCGCCCCCGGCTAGCGAAGTGGCAGAAAATACTGATTACCACCGCGGCGACGGTAATGCCAACCCCTAGCTCAATCAGCAAAATACCATAGTGCTCGCCGCTGGTGGGATCGCTGGCCAGCACCTTGTATTCGAGGAAATTGCCCCCGGCCAACAGGCAGGCCAAGCCCGTGCCAATGTAGAGCAGGAGCCCCAAGGCGAAAAAGACTTGGACGCGGCCCGGCGGAGCTACCCGGCGCGCCTCCTCACCTCCGTAGATCAGGGCATAGATAATAAAGGCCGCGGCAAAGATCACGCCCGCTTGGAAACCGCCACCTGGACCGAAATCGCCGTGGAACTGCACGTAGAGCCCAAAGAGCAGAATCAGCGGAATGAAGAGCTTGGAGACGACGCGGAGGATCATCGCGTGCTGCATGGACTAGCTGTCGTCGGCTTCCTGCGCGGGACG
>JAJEEZ010000001.1:0-7271 GCA_022820705.1 Candidatus Latescibacterota bacterium
GCCTGAGATGGCTCAAACGGTGGATCGCCCACCAACGCCAACGCTTGCCCCCCTTCAATGCACAGTTGGCACCCACAGGAATCAGAACCGTTAGGAAAACCAAAAAACCTAGCAAAAAGTAAAAATGTAAGGGAATCAGAGGTATCGTAATAATCAAACAGTTTCTTGGGCCAGAAATACGCGTTGTTCTGGACATCTATTACCCGCCTCGTTGGATCCAGCATTTCGGCTGTGACCCCTCGATCCGGATCGATATATACCTCCGGACCAGGGATAGTCTGGTTCCAAATATCCGTGCTCCACTTACTGATAGAATCCCGTGCCGTAAAGTGGATCAGGCTAGTGGATGTGGTATCTGGCCAATTGGAGAAACCGGGGTCTTCCAGTACAAACTTCGTCCACCAACCCAAGGAATGTACCGAGTAAAACAGGTTGTTCTTGATGTGAACATTGGAGCCATGGTGTGCCAAGAAGGGATTAACATGGGTATAAACCAGAGTGTTGTGCTCGAATACCGAATGACGATCGTAGCCCCTCGCCGACCATATATACCCATTAACAGCAAAAAACGTGTTGTTAATGACTTTCAGCGTATCCATATGGACCCCTGGGAACGCAATCATGGGTGAACCACCCGCAATCCACGCCAGACTGTGATGATTATTGCGAAATACGCAATCCTGCATATCGATCTTGGACCAGTGGCCGGCTATGAGTATGCCAAATCCGCCACCGCTATCAAATACAATGTCGCGAAGTCTCAGCGATATCGAATCGGCAGTTAGCGTCATGTAGTTATCCCAGCCTACAACAACGTTATCGGCTCTCCGGGACAGCAAGTAGAGATCATTTATATTGATCTTTCCACCCTTCCCTATCAGGTCAAAGAACTGAGCTGGAGACGAGTCATCCGGCAGGATTCCTGGAACAATTACGGGTGGCCTGTTAGCCGATTCATCCGGATCGCCGTTTACTTCGGTAGCAATCAGATTTAGGTCGCCATTGATCTTCATCGTCTCGGTAAACTGGTATACTGCGCCTCGCTTGAGTCGGTAGGCACGATCGGGATGAGCTCGCAAACCGTTGGCTAGCGTGTCTCCGTTAATCACGGCATTGATGTTGCCGGCAGGAAGCACTTGGATGTCAAGCGTATCTGCCATCTGGGCATGCATGGGACTCGGAATGGCGAAGAAGTACACCACTAAGAGGGCAAG
Organism: Candidatus Latescibacterota bacterium; assembly: GCA_022820705.1. Classification (GTDB taxonomy): domain Bacteria; phylum Latescibacterota; class UBA2968; order UBA8231; family UBA8231. Next base: position 1,215 of record JAJEEZ010000001.1, read on the forward strand.
CAGCGATACGTACGTCAGTGCGGTTTTCATGGGTAAGACCTCGTGGTGAATTAGGTGGGAGAGAGCGTGGTCAAAACAAAAGCCTGACCGCGCCGATAAATAGCAGCGATAGCTTATAGAGGGGATCACCTTTCGTCAAGCTATATCTCGATTTTTCTTTTTCTGACAATCAGATTGACTCAAATTTCAAGGCTTCTATCTAGCCACTGTCAACTGGTCTGCAATCCATTGATTCAGACTCTTGCCCTCCCGCTTCGCCCGCACGTAAATATCGCGGTGCAACGGCGGCGGCAAACGGAGCATTAGGCGGCCAGAAAAGGGTTTGTCTGGTGCTTCGCCGCGCTCTTGGCAGAAGGTCAAGTAATCTTCTACCGATTCTCGGAAGGCGCGTTCTAATTCCTCAACCGTCCGCCCTTGAAACGTGACGACATCGTTGAGATCTAGTACCTCGCCGTGAAAAATACCTGCCTCGTCGTCAAACTCGACGTGGCCCGTGTAGCCTTTATGATTCAACATGATCTCCTGCCTCTTTTAGCAAGCAAGGCCGCTTGACCGGAATTTGCCTTAAGACCGTATATTCTATAGAAAACAGGCATATATCCAAACGCTGAGGAATAGATGGCAGCCATCCATCTAAATCAGAACAGGAGGCACTGGCATGATTCGCGATGTACTGGATGATCTTTTTTCTAAAAAGTTTCTTGATGACCACCTAGATGAATGGGGAATCGTAGAGCACTGTGACCATCCGACCTCATTGGGCTATTCGACCACGATTACGCCCAGGACGATCTATGAGGCAGTTGACCGCAGCGTAGATGTAATTGTGACCCATCACGATGCCTGGAAATTCATGTTTGAGCAAAGGGATGAAGTTTGTGGCTTGCTCCAAGACAAAGGCTTAACGCATATCTGGGCTCATCTGCCGTTGGATCTAGCAGACTTTGGAACATCGTCCACACTACTCACCAAAATCGGGTGTCACCATGTTTATAAACCTTCAGAAGGAGAGGCTCGCATCGGCAAACTGTCTGCCCCGATGAGCTTCCAATCGGTTTGCTCGACATTGAATTCACTCCTCCAAGAGCAACCACGCAGCATTTATGACGCGAACCGAACAGTCCAACGCATAGGTTGCGTCACTGGAGCCGGTATCTACACCAGCTACATTCGAGATACCATGTCCCAGGACATCGACATGTACCTGACTGGAGAAACCAATCTTTATCTATTCGAATACGCTCGGCACCACGAACTCAATGTGGCGGTGTATTCCCACAACTACACAGAACTGCCCGGCGTTGAGATGTTCGCGCACAGGCTCTGTAATTCTCTAAAACTTGAGATGAAAGGACACCTTGGGGACGCCCACTTCTAATCGCAACCGAGAGGCATAGTCTCCAAAAATTGAGGCTCCTGTAGTTGGTATAAGAAGCCGACTGGGTTGAAGCCTCGTCCAAAAGCATGGGGACGACAAAGGTTGACCAAAGATGGGAGAGGCGATACCTTAAAAAATTTGGTTGTCTTGGACAAAATGGCGGCGATTTTCTTGCCAGTAAATCGCATCCCATCCATAGCAGCCTATCTTATTCAGCTTCATGCAACAACGCCCATCCTAATCGCCAATTTACCCAAATAAGGAATCCCAATGAACATCCCCGGTACGGACCGTCCCTTCTTCGTCATCGGCGAAAACATCCACACCACCCGCGTCGTCTTGCGCAAGGGCAAGCTCATCGGCCCAGACCCCCAAGGCGTCGAATCCGTGCGCTTCCGCGACGCCAACAACAAGCGCCGCTTCCTCCAGATTCCAGAAGCAGTCAAAACAACTCAAGACTACGAGGAAGGCCGCGTCAAACACCTCAAAATCGCCGTGCAACAAGCCATGCTCGGCAACGCCGATGCCCTCGACTACCTCCGCCGCCAAGTACAGCGCCAAGAAGCGGCCGGCACCGATTTTCTCGACCTCAATGTCGATGAGATCTCGATCAAACCCGCAGACCAACAAGAGGCCATGCGCTGGTTGGTACAGGCAGTATCGGCCATGTCGCAGACGCCCCTGGCCATCGATTCTTCTCAGATAGACACCCTCGCCGTCGGTCTCGAAGCCGGAGCCGCCCACCCCCAGCGCCTACTACTCAACTCCGCGTCTTTAGAGCGACCCGAAGCCCTAGAGCTAGCCAAACGGTACAACGCCCAAGTCATCATCACTGCGGCGGGCGAGTCCGGTATGCCGCAAAGTGCGCAAGAGCGGATCGATCACGCCCGGCAAATGGTCGATAAAGCCCTCGCCTTGGGGCTGCCGCTCGCCGATTTGTACATCGACCCCCTGATCTTCCCCATCTCGGTTGACGCGCAATTCGGCCACCACGCCTTTGACGCCATCCGCCAATTGCGCGACGAGTTGGGTGCCGACGTCCACATCACCGGCGGCTTCTCCAACGTCTCCTTTGGTCTGCCCTGCCGCCACTTGATCAACGACGTCTTCCTACTGCTAGCCGTCGAAGCCGGAGCCGACAGCGCAATCATGGACCCGACTACCACCTCCCTAGCCGACCTCTTTGCCACGGATCGCCAAGCCCGCCCCTACCAACTCGCCGAAGATATGCTGCTGGGCCGAGACGAGTACTGCGCCGCCTTCCTCCGCGCCTATCGCAAAGGCGAACTGGCCGCCTAGCGCGTTGGTCATTATTGGTCTTATCCCATAGATTAAAACTGAGCTTAGAGCGGGTTTCGTTGCCGTCGGCCTTGTAGATCGCGAACGGAAAGGAGGGTCAATATGCGGAACGACAAAATCTGTATCCTTGCTGTTCTGCCGTTGATCCTCACCGCCTGCAGCGAAGAAATATCCCCTACCGAATTGGTCGCCAATTTGAGCAAGGATCACATCGTCCACACGTTGGGCGGCCAACGCCCCGCCCTCTTGGTCCTCCCAGCCGATCACGACCCCAAAACGCCTATTCCGCTCGTGCTCAGCCTGCACGGCTTCACCAGCCATTTAGCTGAACACGACCGTTATTTCGGCCTGTCGAAGCGGGTGAACGCTGATCGCTTTGCCCTCATTATGGCCAACGGCACGCGCGACCCCGACGGCAAGCGCTTCTGGAACGCCACGGACTTCTGCTGCGACCTCCACAACACCCAAGTCGATGACGTGAAATACCTTTCTGGGCTACTTGAAGAAGCCGCTACGCATATCGCCGTAGAGCGCATCTTCGCCCTCGGACACTCCAACGGTGGCTTCATGTCCTACCGACTCGCCTGCGAAGGCATCCCGGGCCTAGTCGCCATTGCCAGTCTCGCCGGCACTTCCTTTAGCGATCCCTCCCGTTGTGCCTTCGCATCCCCAGTCTCGGTGCTGCAAATCCACGGCACAGCCGACAAGGTCGTAGCCTACGATGGGAGCACGGGTGAGCATGAGTACGCCGGCGCAGAAGAAGTCGCGCTGCGCTGGGCTGCACTCGCCCGCTGCGACCTCACCGATCCAGAAACCCTCCCCCCACTCGACCTCGACCAAAAACTCGACGGCCCCGAGACCGTCCGCACCCGCTACCGCACGGGCTGCCGCAACGACGTCACCATCGAGCTGTGGACCATAGAGCAAGGCGCGCACGTACCGCACTTTGCGCCGGACTTTGGCCAACGCTTGCTCGAATGGCTATTCAGCGACTCCCGCGCCGACACCCTATCTTAGACGGAGACCAATCTGTGTCCCTTTTCCTTCAGCGCCTCAACGACCCACATCCCCTCTTGTACGACGGCGGTTTTGGCTCCGAGCTTTTCGCCCGCCAAATCGAGCTGACCAACTCCACCCTCGCCAACGAAAGCTACCCAGAGGCGGTCGTCGATATTCACGCCGAATACATCGCCGCAGGTGCCGATTGCATTGGCACGAATACCTTTGTCGCCTCTGAGCTGCACCTCGCCATGGCCGACAAAGACCCGACCCAAGCCGGTGCGCTAGCCCGGCGCGGGGCCGAACTGGCACAGCGCGCTCGGGAGCGCTGCGAGCGGGATGTCTTCATCGCCGGCTCCATCGGCCCCTCCCCCGGGGCTATCGAGGCCGACGCCGGCAGTACGGATTTCGGCATTGCCAACGACAAAGTCCGCGCCGCGCATCAACGCATCATCGACGCGCTCTGCGAGGGGGGAGTCGATTTTTTCTCCGTTGAAACCCAGTTTTCAGCCGTCGAAGCGGCTATGGTATGCGACATCGCCCGCCAGACCGGCCTGCCCATTGCCGTCAACCTCGCGCTCAAATACACGCAAGACCGCAAAAGCAAACAGGTCGTCTATCGCACCGATTGGGGGCACTCGGTCGCCGACCTTTTGGACATACTCGCCTCGGGCCAATACTCCAGCGGCGACAACCTCCTCGACCACGTCCACCTCGTCGGAATCAACTGCGGCGCTGAAACCCGGCGCAGCGAGCACACCGGCATGCCGTACTCCCTCCACGGCGTTGAGCAGTTTAAAGCCGCCATGCAGGAGCGCGGCCTCGACAAGAAGCTGATGACCTATCCCAACGCCGGCATGCCACAACTCAACAGCGCCCTCCGCACTATCTATTCGCAAAGTCCCGAGGAAATGGCCGAGTACGTCCCAGATTTAGCGACCGCTGGCGTCCAGATCATCGGCGGCTGCTGCGGCACCACGCCGGATCACATCCGCGCCTTTCGCCGAGCACTCGACTCATGATTCAATACCAAGTCCTCTACTGGCGCGACATCCCCGTGCAAATCAAGCTCTTTGTCGGCCGCCGACCGAGCTCGCACACCCTGCCCGGCCGCTTCCAATTGGCGATCGACCGCATCGCCATGCAGGAAGGACTGGTGGGCACCGACGCCTATCTAGACCTGTGGCACTGGTCCGCAAAGCAAGAGCGCGCCGGTACCCCCGAAGACGTGCTGCAAGCGCTCTTGCGCGAAACCGAAGAGGAAGGCGACCGCATTCTCGCCACGTATAAACGATCGTGATTTTCTACGACAAAGCGTACCAAGTCATCGTCGTCGGCGGTGGCCACGCCGGCACGGAGGCCGCACTCGCTGCGGCGCGCATGGGAGCCGAGACCCTCCTCCTGACCATGAACTTGGACACCATTGGCCAGCTATCCTGCAATCCGGCTATCGGTGGGATCGGCAAGGGGCACATCGTCAAGGAAATCGACGCGCTCGGCGGCCAGATGGCCGTCAACATCGACCGCAGCGGCATCCAATTCCGCCGCCTCAACACCTCGCGCGGGCCAGCCGTGCGCGCCTCGCGAGCTCAAGCCGATAAAAAGGACTACCAATTTGAGTTGAAGTACACCTGCGAACAGCAGGAGCATCTCGACATCCGCCAAGGCATGATGGAGAGCTTGCTAATCGAGGACGGAACCGTTCAAGGCATCGGCATCAAGGGCGGCATCGCCTACCGAGGACGCACCGTCATCCTCACGACTGGCACCTTCCTGCGCGGCAAAATTCACGTCGGCGATTTCTCTTACAGCGCTGGACGCGCCGGCGAGACCGCCGCCGAAAAGGCCGCCGAGGGCTTGGTCGCGCTCGGCTTTGAAACCGGCCGTCTCAAAACCGGCACTCCACCGCGCGTCAACGGTCGCACCCTCGACTTTGCCGCGTTTGAGGAACAGCCCGGCGACGACCCGCCGCGCCCCTTTTCCTATGCGGTGCAAAAAATCACCCAGCCGCAAATGCCCTGCTGGATCACCTACACCAACGCTCACACCCACGAACTCGTCCAAGACAACCTAGCGCGCTCGGCCATGTACAGCGGGCGCATCGAGGGCATCGGCCCGCGCTACTGTCCCTCCATAGAGGACAAAATCGCGCGCTTTGCCGACAAGGAGCGGCACCAAGTTTTCGTCGAGCCAGAGGGGCGGCGCACGCTCGAATTTTATCTCAACGGCCTGTCGATGAGCCTGCCAGAGGCCCTGCAACCCCAGATCGTGCGCTCCCTACCCGGCCTCGAACGGGCCGAGATCCTGCGCCCGGCGTACGCGGTCGAATACGATTACGCCCCGCCGACCCAACTCTACCCACACCTAGAGACCAAGCGCGT
>JAJEEZ010000244.1:0-9379 GCA_022820705.1 Candidatus Latescibacterota bacterium
GCGACTTTGGCGCGCTGCTCTTGGCGCTGGTACTTTGCAAACACTTCCCGTGCGGCCTCTTCCTCGCCCAGCAGCACGTAGAGCTTGCTCAGGAAGAAATGCACCCGGTAGTCGTCCGGAGTAGTCTCAGCCAACGCGGCAACGCGGACGAGTGCCTCGCGGTAGCGCCCTTGCCAAAAGAGCAGCTTGCCCAGCCCCCACAAGTCGGCACTCGAACTATGATTTTCCTCCAGCACAGATTCGAGCTGCCTTTCTGCCTTTTGCATGGCTTCCTCCCCGACCAGCCCTTGCTGCCGCCACCAGCCCTCCGCCCTCGGGCTGCCCAGCTCGCCGCGGCGGCGGTCCAGTTCAATGAGGAGATTCGCCAGCCCCAAGGCCGCTGGCCGCGCATAGGTCTTTTGCGCCAACAACTCGACGTAGGCTGCAATCGCTGATTCGGCCCGACCTTCGACCGCGTAAATGCGCGCTAGCTGGTATCGGGCCCGGCTGCTGTCGGGACGCAGCACCAGCAAGTCGCCGTAGGACTGGGCCGCACTCTGCAAGTCGCCGCTCAAGCTCTGCGCGTCGCCTAGACGACCGAGCAACGCCGAGGGATCGCCCCCTTGATCGAGCAGGGTCCGATAGAGGCTGACGGCGGCGGTCGGCTGCCCGGCAGCTACATAGCGGGCCGCCAGCAACTCCTGCGCTCGACTTTCTTCGGGCCAGCGCGCCAACAACTCGCGGTACGCGGCAATGGCCTTGCCGTGCTCGTCCTTTTCGCCGTAGAGCGCTCCGAGCGCGTAATAGGCAGCGGGAGAATCGACCCCTGCCGCAACCGCACTCCGATACTCGCGCAGGGCGTTGGCCGTCATGCCTTGCTCCTGGTATGAGTGGCCCGCCCAGTAGTGCTGCTCCCCTTTTGACCTCCCATCGCACGCATGGAGACCAATCGTGAGTGCGATTAGGACCATCCACGGGCACTGGGCCAATGTGGCTAGTTGACTCATCTAGTTCAGCCCCGCGTAAATCGTCACAAAGGATTCGTTGGTCGTCCGCGCCTTCTGCCCGGTGAACTGCTTGCGCTCCACCTTCATGCCGGTCAAAGCGCGGAGCTTGTAGCCGAGGTAGTTGGACTCATTGCTAAACTGGACGGCTACGGTCACCGAGTCGAAATCGTTTTCGTCGGCGTCCAAGTCGTTGAAGATCGCGTATTCCACGCCGGCTTGGAGCTTGGTCACCTGCAAGACCTGCGTCTCCACCAAGCCCGAAAACAGCTCCATCAGGCTGGTGTGGCTGTTGAGCGACAGCAAGCTGCGGCTCTGCTTGCGGAACTCGCTCTTCCAGCGCGGCTCCAACGACCACGCCCCGAGTTCAAGGCGATAGCTCGCTTTGTTGATCAGGCCGAAGAAGAAGTCAGAAGGCGCCAAGCCGTATTGCTCCCGCTGGGCCTTTTCCATTTGCTGCTGAAAGTTGAGCCAGTGCATCTTGGTGGTCAAAAAGAGCGCCGCCACCTGTAAATTGTGGCCGACAAAGAGTTGGTTGACCCAAGTGTCGCGCGCCAACAGCGGGTCCTCGACCTTGGTCAGCTCGCCGCCGCGCAGCGTATTGTCCGGTGCCCACTGCAACAGTGGGTTGGGAATGTCGTCTTTGACCAACTTGCTCATCTCGAACACCCGGAAGCGGCCCAGCCGCGGCGCATCGCGTTCATAAGTAAACATCAAGTAATTGCTCTCGTTTTTGCGCGCCGAGGAAATCAGCCCCTCGCGCAGCGCACCCACCGCCAAGCGCGCCCGCGGCGTGATGTCGGCCCCGAGGTGGATGTTGAATCCCCGGTGATCCCGGCGATACGGATAATCCGGTTCCTCGTCGTTTTCGTATTGATCGACCCAAAAGTTGTTGTTCATATCAACGCCAAAGAGAAACTCGGGCCGATCGACGTAAAACCGCAGAAAAGCCTCCTCGTAGTCCGGCTCGGTATTCGAGCGCACGAACGTATCGTTTTGGTTGAAGTCGGGCACGAAGTCGTTGTTTTGATCCCAGCCCGGAAAGACCTGCTGATCGCCGCTGAGAAAGTCGAAGCGCACGTTGTCCGGGAATTTGTCTTGATCGTCGTTGTCATCGACCAAATCGACCAAACTGCGCTCGTTGTCGTAGTCAAATTCCCCGGTGCCCGAGGTGATAAAGGTCTGAGTGTTGTAGCGCGGGTCCATGCTGTAAAACTCGCCGAAGGCGAAATAGGGAGCGGCCTTCTTGGACACGTTGACCATCCAAGCAGGTGCCGAACGCCGGCCGCCGATCCCCGAGAACGCCTCGTGGGTTTCCGTGAGCACATTGGGGTATTTCCGATAGCTCCAACTCAGATCGTACTCGCCGTACACGTCAAAGCCCCGCAGGTCCTGCAACTCGACACTGCCGCCAAAGATGTGGGTCGCCGTGGGCAGGCCGTACTCAAAGCGAATGGTCTGCAAATTGGTGATGTCCTGGACATTGCCCTCGGCCTGTGCGACGAGCAACAAAACCTCTTGGCCGTCGAGGTTGATCTGGCGGTCCGAAGTCATCCAGACCTGATAGTCGTTGCCCAGCGTCAGCAGGAATTCGACCTTGGCGATTTCGTCCTTGGCAAAACGGGCCCGATCGACAAAATCCGGGCTGTCGAAATCGTACACCAGCCGCATCTCCTCCGGCCCGTTGGCGGCGACAAAACCCTGCTGCAAGAAGCCGCCTTCGATGATCGGCTCAAAGCCAATGGCCTTGCCCGATTCCTCCGAGCCATCGCGATAGGTGATCTGCACGTCCGACGCATCGGGGAAAAACGCCGCGCCGCCCACGCCGTCTTCGGGCGAGTCGTCGCGCAGCACCAGCTTGACGAGCGAGATGGTTTTGTTCTGCCCGATGGTCAGCGAGCCAGCGAAGGGGTTGCCAGCCTGCTTGTCGAGCAAGGTGTGCGACTGATGGGCGTTGGCCGTGTGCAGTGCGACTTCGGCAAAGTCTCCGAGTTGGCCCCCCAACCGTCCGCCCGCCAAAATGGTGTTGTTCGTCCGCAATACCTCGCGGTCCCCAGTCGAGCCGCCACCGGGGTTGCTCAGCCTCGAAAACAAAAAGGTCGCTTCGTAGCGGTCAGTAGCTAAGTCGAACTGCACGCCGTCCATGCGGGCCTTGGCAAACACCATCGGCGACAGCACCGAGCGCAGGCGGCTGCTCGCCGTCAAGGTGTAGAAGTACTGGCCCTTGTTGTCTTGCGCCACCACGACTTCGGAAAACCAACTCTGGAAGCGGGAGGACTTAAATAGCACGTTGCCGAACTGCTGGGGCTTGCTCTGTGAGTTGTTGAAAATCAGCCAGCCGCGCGTGAGGAAATTGCCGTACAGATCGTAGAAGTAATCGCCCTCCAAAGTCGTTTCCACGTAGCGCTCATAAGGGTTGCGCGCATAGTTGGTGTATTCCCACTGCCGCCAATGGTACTCGCTGTACAGCTCCTGCAGCACGTACCAGCGGCGCACGGCCGGGTCGAGCGCGTTCAGAGCCACCCCAGGGCCTTGCGGCGCAAGACTAGTCTGGTCGCCGAGCTGCAAGCCCAAGCGCGTCCCGTACTGGCCCTGCGCAACAGCCGGCGCACCGACCACGCTCCACAATAGTAGGAGACCGCAATAAATACCGGTCTTTGATCTCACGACAACCTCCCTTTGCAATACCTTAATAAGCCACGGCAATGAGGCGGGTGCGGGTCGTTCCTCCGACCCCTTCTGCATCGGCCTCCACTGTAATCTGACACAAGTACAACCCCGGCGGCACCACCTGCCCGGCCTCGTCTTTCCCGTCCCATCTAAACTGCTGCGGCCCGCCAGTTGCCAACCCCGTTAGCTCCCGCACCTGCCGTCCAGCCAGCGTGTACAGGTGGATGGTCAACGGCCGCGCGGCCTGCACGCGGAACAGGGAAAAACCAATCTCCGCAGTCTCGTTGATCCCATCGCCATTGGGGGTAAACGGATTGGGCGCAATGGCAATATCGTCGATGGTGGCCTGCGCTCCTTGCGCGCCAATCGACAGGTTCTTAGAAGGACTCAAGGCGGTCGCATCGCCCCCGTCGGCCACCTGCCAAGGCGTCGCTGGCTGGCTCTGCCGCACGGCGACCTGCATCCGCGTCCCTTGCAGGTACACCCGCCCCGCAAAGCGCACGCGCAACAACCGGCCGCGACCCACTATCCAGCCCCGCTGACTGCCCAGCCGACCGTAGCTCCGCTCGTCGAGGCTGTCGCCGACCGCATCAAAGGGCACCTGATCGCCCAACCCGACGACTTTGCGGAAGTAGCGCACCGGCCCTTGCTCGTCCGCGCTGAGCGCTTCGTAGGCCGCGGCGTCCACTTCGGCCAAGCTACCGTCTGCCACCTGCTGAAAATAGCGCACGGCACCCCGCTCGGCATCCGGCAAGAGGCCATGCGAGGTAAAGGTCAACAGGTTGCGATCCAATCCGGTAGGCACCTCGTCGCCGGGAAGGACCGACCGGTAGTACACGGGCGTGAGTACATCGTCCGGCGCACCCTGCACAATCTGCGGGAATTCCAACCACAGCGAGTCGCCCTCGGCGTGTACCCTCAGCTCGTCGTCCCACTGGAGCGGTGTTCCGGCCAACAACTCGGCCTCAGTCCCCATAGCCGCATCGACGAACTTCAGATCAAACGAAGGCTCTGCGTGCAAGAGCAATTGGTCAAATCCCGGGCTGCGCACATTGGCCGGCTGCTGCAAAAAGTTGGGCTGCACGTAGAGCTCAAAGGTGTCGAGCTTCCCGGCCTCGGCAGTGGTCGGCCACACCTCAGCCCGCAAGTGCTGAGCCACCGGCTGGTGGAACGCGACCGCAATGCGGTGTAGGGCCGCTGCATTTTCGCCGCTGCTTTTGAGGCGCGCCTGAATCTGCATGAAGCGCCGCAAGCCCGGCGAAGTAGCCAAATCTCCAGGCTGCAAGTAGCGCTGGCTCCACGGACTCCAGCCCGGCCCCACCACCACGGTCGTGTCCGAAGGCCCCTTCAGAAAACCGGCCAGCGTCCTGTACTCGTCCGCGGTCTTCTGGTTGCCAGTCTTGTCGAAATAGCGGATTTGCTGCAAGAGCTGGTCGCCGGTGCGGGTGCGGATCTCCACATCCGTAGCCGGAGGCGTGCTCGCCTCCCAGTGCACCTCGCCCAAGGCCACCAATCCCGGCAGCTCGATCAGATCCGACTCCAGCACCACCTCAGCCGGCGCTCCTTCAGCGAGCAGCATGAGCTCATTCTGATACGACCAGAACTGGTTCATGTGGCCGGTGCCACCCGGGCCGGTGGCCCTAAATCCCGGCGGCACGTGGCCGATGGTGACCATGTCGAGGAAGCGGGTCAAAACTGGCGGGTTTTGAATGTCGGCAATGTCGCGAAAATTGCCGGTGAAGATATTGCGCTCGCGTTCCTCCGGGCTGATGCGCTGCCACTTTAGATTGCCCTGGGCGTCGCGCTCGCCCGTGGAGGCGCGCATGATGTAGCCCCGACTGCTGCCCACAAAGCGGGTCTGAGCCAAGCGCACAATGCCCCCCATATCTATGGTTAACACGTTGGCAGTGGGGTTTTTCGGGTTGCGGATCTGGTGTGAGAATCCAGTGCCGGCGTCGCCGTCGAACGCAAGCAGCGTATTGGTCCCATCGGTCGTCAGCACGTACGAGCCGCCGTTTTCAATCAAGTTGATGCCCAAGTTGTCGCCCCAGCCGTGCGCTTCGACCTCAGCTAGGCGCGGCAGCTCGCGGCGGTAGTAATCCCGTCGCCCCTGGCGCTGCTCTTCGAGGGCCTGATAGGTGGCCTCGTCCACCGGCTCCTCGCGGCCAGCCACGTCGCGCGCAAAATAGACAATATCCCCGCGCTCCGCTTCCGGCAGGGTCTCCCACGCCTCTTGATCAATCTGTCCGGCCCGCCCGCCGCGCGTATCCGTGATGACAATGCGGATCGTCTCGATCTTTCGCCCGGTCCACTCGGGCGAGCGGTGCAAGCTCTCCACGAGCTTCTTATCGCTGACCACGCCAGTGGCCGGGGACAGTTCGGGGCTGGTGTGCTCGCTCTCGAAGATGTATTCGCGCTGTGTGGTATTGGGCGCGTCTTGCGGGATGAAGAGTTGGAAGCCAATGCGGCTATTCGGCTCGTGCAACAGCGCACTCTGCCGGTCCGACAGCAGCATGATAAAGCGCAGGAAGGGATCTCCGAGCGATTCATCGACGAACTGGAGCTTGAGCCGCTCCACCGGCACCACCCTTCCCAAGTCCACCTCGATCCACCACTGCTCGATGGGATCGCGCGGGTCCGGCTCCCAGAACGTGGTGGGGTCGCCGTCGAGAATGTTGGCCGCGAGCCGCGGATTGGATCCCACCCGGCTGATCCCAGGCCGCACCCAATAGTCAAAGACCAGCTCGTTGAGCGTATTCCGTATCGGCTCGCCAAACACGTCGAACTGCATGGTGCTGTCGATGGTGCCGATGCGCGGGTCGGGCTTGCTAATGACGATCGGACGCTTGAATCCGGGATCGTCTAGGACGTTGAAGACCGTCCGCAGCGAATGCGCCCGCACCGAGCCGTCCTCGTGGATGCGCGCCAGATGGGTGGGAATGGACCACTGCTGCCAGTGGCTGGCCCGCTCAACTACGACTTCGTCACCGGCAATCCGATAGCCCGACTGGGCTTCGGCCAATGCCCAACTCAGCGCTAGGCCGACGAGGATCTGCACGGCGAAGTGGCTCTTCATAGTTCCGCGTTCTCCCTCGCTTGCTGGCGGCCCGCCCTAACCGCACCGGAACACCTATCCCCCCGGACCCTTTCCTACAAATGTGATAAAACCCTAGCCGATGCGGAAGGGGGTTCACATCCCCCACACCTCAATCACCGCCCCACCTGCCGATGTCCGACGGTCGTGAAACACCTTGTCGGCCCAACGCCTGTTTTCTCGCCGGTCAAAAATCACCAGATGCCCCGCTTCAGCTCCGCAGCGATCCATGTACCCCACAGTCTGTTCCACTCCCTCGGCAACTGTCTGCTCCAAGCTCTTGTGCAGAATTTTGCACTCAACTATTACCTTGCGCGTCTGTTCTCCCTGCGGCCATACAATGAGCAAATCCGTCCGTCCTCGGCCCAACCCATACTCGCGCTCAATCCGCCCACCGCTATTCACAATGCGCTGCAAAAACGCCTGAAGCAAAAGCTGTGGTCCTGCCTCTTGGTACTGAAACCGACCCACCCAATGCTCGGAGTGCTCGCGGAAAAACACCTGAAAGGCCGACATCAGTTTATCCACGTCCAAGCCCCCTTCGGCATCTATATACCACGTCGTTTCTTGCTCAAATTCCTCTTGCACCACCCACGTCAGTTCGCGCGGCACTACCTCGGCGTAGATCGGATTGGCCACGCGCAACGGACGATCCTGGGCAATTAAACCCAAATCCCGCACGTACTCCAAGTCGCGGTCGGCAAAGTGGCGTTGTTCGCTGCCGCTCAGCAGTGGCTCGACCACTCGCCGCACCCGCTCCTCCTTGAGCTTGTCGGCCAACTGATCCAGATGTGTCTCGCGGCGGAGGATGAGTTGCTCTTGCGCGGCGAGGAGGGCCTCAGCTACCACCGGATGGCTCCGATTTCGTCCAACCTCGCTCTTAAAGCAGGTTTCGTAGGCCAAGGCATTGACTAGCCACGGCTGCCCTTGGGTCTGTTCCCAGATCGTCTCCAGCGCGTCGTCCGTGAACATTTGGCCCGTCTCTGCCGTGTGTTGCGCCAACAGGGTCTGCACCTCCTCGGCACTGAAATCGCCCAGTCGTAGCGATTCGGCCTTGATGTTGAACGCGCTGCCGCCGGCGATCATCGCATTCTCGGCCGTCGATTGAATCCGGTAATCGCGCACGTCCCGCACTCCGCACAACACCACGCTCTGCGGAAAGCCCTCCGGCCGCAAATCGTAGCCAGCGCGCAACTGACGCAACACCGCCAACAGCGAATCCCCAATCAGGGAATCGATTTCGTCGATCAGCAGCACCAGCGGCTCTGGGCTGGCCTCGGCCCAGCGCGTCAGGGCCTCGCGCAAGCCCCCCGGTCCAAACTCGGCAAAAATGGCGGCCCACGTCTGGGTTAGAAATTCGTCGCCCAGCGTCAAGCGCGCCCGAGAAGCCAGTTCGCCCAATATGACCTGGGTGGCCTGTTCCACATCTTCGCGCAGGGCTTGAGCGGCCTCTACGTTGACGTACACGCAGCGGTAGTCGCCTTCGGCGTTGAGCATATCTCGCAGGGCCAGCAGCGAAGAGGTTTTGCCCGTCTGGCGCGGCGCGTGCAGTACGAAATACTTTTTTTGCTGAATGAGGGTCCGCACATCGTCGAGAGCCAAGCGGTCCAACGGCGGGACGTGGTAGTGGTCGTCGGGCCGGACCGGACCAGTCGTGTTAAAAAAGCGCATCGCGGAAGCTCCTCATGCCTAGGGGCCTGTGCATAAGTGGAGACAAAAACTATTAGGTAGGGCCAAAGCCCAGGACTGTCAAGAACCGACTCCCGCGAAAACGGGAGCGGCCAAAGCTGTCCATCCGCTATTGAAATCGCAGCGCGGCGACTGCAGACAATCCCCCGCCCGGTTCCGGCCTCAATCCAATCGAGTATCGACGGGACTCAGGTCGCTCGCGAGACCGCTCGGACGCAACTGTTGCCGCGATGACGGGTAGCCATAACGTAGCTCCCAAAATGGAGCCACTCATCTCTGCCGATGCTACGTCGAGCGCAAATCCTACTCCAAAGCCTAACAGGCTCGCGGCCAGCGGATAGATGGGTCGGTCGTGTTGATCGAATGCACTCACGCCGACAGCTATTCCCATCGGAATCAACGACACTACAAATCCTTCTTCCAATCTATCTGCCCAATTATCTTCGTACTGATCTTCTGAGCACCAGTCCTCACCACACCAGTTGGAAAGGGAAACAAAAAAATCGCGGTAGCAGTACCTATGCCCGCAACAGTGCCGCCGAGCAACTTGAGAGCAATCCGACCATCAGAGGTAGGCTCTAGCTTGCCAGACGAGGCGGCAGGCGGTAGCTTCGGCTCGACCGAGTGTATATTCGGCTCGACCGAGTGTATATAGGATAGATTCCAATAGGCTCTGGCAATGGTAGCCTCATCCGCACCCGGCGGGAACGTCAGCCGAAAGCGATACCGATAAAAACCAGAGCCTTTCTTCTTGAGGTAGATCCCCGTCAGGCCATAGGTCGCAGCAAGGGAATCCAACTCAGCGATCCCCGTAACCGCCGTTCCTTCGTCTGCCGCTTCTAACAGAGCCAAAACCACTTTCTTGTACGCTCCATGGATATCAAGCGTGATTTCGGCTGGTTCGCTTTGCTGCTGCACAGCGGCTTGACCATCGGCCTCCTCC
>JAJEEZ010000287.1:0-6082 GCA_022820705.1 Candidatus Latescibacterota bacterium
GATTCCAGAAGAACTTCGGATTGAAATTGGCGAACTACTTGAGGAAGACAGGAAGCCTCCTGAGAAGGTCACCGCGACCCGCTACTACGATGGCTCCTTCAAGTTTGAGTATGCGTCCATAATAAAGGAGAAATCGCTCGAACCGGAACCGGTGCTCAACGCACTTGATGCGTTTACGTCGAGTGCCCGTAGGCTTGAGGCACCAGACCCAAATCATGAGGAATACACGGCAGAGCAGCGCACGAAGTTGGCTAATTGGGCGACCGGATGGAAGGACAAGCTGAAGGCTATAGGAAATCTCCGTGTCGAAGAGGGAGCGAATCTGCTGACTAAGCTGCGTACAGAGGTGGAGCATTGGAGTAACTCGCAAACCGCCGATATGATAGAAGCACTTCAGCAAGTGGTTGAACCAGTTTTGGACGTTGCTAGGGAAGGTCTAGTCATTGACCAGATTAATGAAAAAATCAAACACAACCTCCCCGTTCTGATCTATTTTGAAAATTACGGCATCCTCGATAATGCCATCTGGTTGCCGCGCTTTATAGAAGACCTGAATCGCGATCCGAACGATTCTCGTGTGCGTACGATCAACGCGATATTCAAGTATGTCGGGCTCGATCCCAAGGAGATTACTGCGCTTGGCGACAGAGAAGTGAGGCGAATGCGGGAACAGGGCTATCCGCCGACGCCGGAGCAGGTCGCCGCTGATCAGCAGCGCAAGGACAAACGCTCCATTCTCCTGAGCTCCGCCTCTATCGACATTAGCGGCAAATTTTCCGAATGGTGGTCACAGCGTCGCCACAAGATTCGCTATCAAGCCGACGGCGACTACTTCCGAATCTGGATTGCCGACGACCGCCGTCCAGACGTGGAAATCGAGCTTGAAGCCCGCAGTAAGGGATTTCAGTGGTTCTTCTCGTTCTACCTTGTCTTTCTTGTCGAATCCAAAGGCGGGCATAAGGATACAATTCTCCTCCTCGACGAGCCGGGGTTACACCTCCATCCTACCGCTCAGCAGGAATTGATCGCGTTCTTTGAGAAACTCACCCAAAAGAACCAGCTTGCCTACACGACCCACTCGCCCTTCCTGATCGACGGTGAACATCTGCATCGGATCAGGCCGGTCAAGGAGGACGACACCGGCCATTCGCGCATCACGGCTGAGACATGGCCGGAGGATCGCGAGACGATTTTCCCGCTTCAGGCCGCCGCCGGATACGCGATGATTGGCGGGCTTTTTCAGCATCGCAAGAACGTATTGGTAGAGGGAATAACCGACTTCTACTACTTGCAAGCGCTGTCGCAGCAGTGCGCGAAATCAGGTCGGCCGTCGTTACCGGACGATATTTATATCGTGTTCTGCGGCGGAACAAAGAACGTCGGGTGGATTGCCTCGCTGTTCCTGAGTGAGAAAGTCCGGCCTTTAGTCCTTCTTGATGGCGACGAGGCTGGACGGGCTCGTCGAAACGCGCTGGTGAAAGAGCTTTATGCCGATAATAATTCCAGGATTCTTATGCTGGATGACGTACTGAACCAACCTGGGAAGGGGGTCGAGATAGAGGATATCTTAGGCGAGGCACTTATCATTCCCGGACTTGAAGCAGTCTTGGGCAAGGCTTTGCAACTCGATCAAGGGGACCGCTCGGCCGAAAGCCTGCCGAGTCAGATTAAGGCCGCTGCCAAACGTCAGGATATTGACCTACCGAAGGGTTGGAAGGCTTCAGTCGCTTTACACCTTGTGTCGTCATGGGCAGAAGGAGGAACTACGCTTGCGGACGAAGTTCTCGATACTGCGGCGTTGCTGTTTTCCGCGCTGAACGAGAAGTTTGAAAAGGAGACGCCCTGACCACACTAATTGGAATTATGCGTAAAAATAAATAATCGGCCAAAAAGCATAATTTTGGCATAAGTTAGACGCAATTGATTTTATAAGTATCTGGTTCCTATATCCTTATGGGTTTATATGTTTGTGCCAACATTTATTGCTTATACCACAATACAGCACAATATTTTAATGTTTTCATTAAAATACTAATGAACAAGAGGATAGCTTGACCTCCGACACCAGAGAGAATCGACCCATCGTACGCTGACCACTGACTATGCCAATACCCGCGAATCCAGAGATTTACCACATCGTCCACGTTGACCGGTTGCCCTCAATTATTAGGGACGGTTATCTCTGGTGCGATGCGAAGATGGTTCAGCAGGACGGAGCCGGAACAACCATAGGGATGAATAAGATCAAGCAACGCCGACTCACGAATGCACTGAACAGCCATTCCAATTTGCATGTGGGCGATTGTGTACCGTTTTACTTCTGCCCCCGCTCTGTCATGCTCTACCTGATCTACCAAGCAAATCATCCTGAACTGGCCTATTGCGGCGGTCAAGACCCCATTGTTCATTTGGAGGCAGATTTGCAGCAGACCGTTGCTTGGGCCAATCAAGAGAAACTGCGTTGGGCATTTACGACTTCAAATGCCGGCGCATACTATTTTGAAGATTGGTGTGCCTTGGCGAGATTGAGCGAGATCGACTGGAACGCGGTGCGAACTACAAGTTGGCAAGGATGCAAGGAGGGTAAGCAGGCAGAATTTCTAATTGAGGGTCAATTCCCTTGGCACCTAGTTTCTCGCATCGGCGTGTTGTCAAAACAGTTCTACCAACAGACCTGTGCGGCCCTTGCAGGTGCCAAGCACAAACCACCTGTTGAAATCAGACCTCGGTGGTATTACTGACGACATAGGAGAACGGCCATGATCGAGTACAAGACCGGCGACATTCTCGCCGAACAAGCCGAAGCCCTAGTCAATACCGTCAACTGCGTCGGGATCATGGGACGCGGTGTCGCGCTTCAGTTCAAACGAGCCTTTCCCGAAAACTTCAAGGCATATGTGGCCCAGTGCAAGCACAATGAAATGCAACCGGGTTGTGTGTTTGTCTTCGAGACGGGCACGCTGCTTCCTCCGCATTACATCATTAATTTCCCGACCAAGCGGCATTGGCGATCCAAGAGTCGTATTGAGGACATTGAGTCTGGTTTGGTCTCGCTTAAAGAGGAAATCCAGTCGCGGGGTATCCGCTCGATAGCAATTCCTCCGCTCGGTAGCGGGCTGGGCGGGTTGGACTGGCTGGAGGTGCGTACTCGTTTAGAGACTGCTCTAGAGGAATTAGGGGACGTCAATATCGTCATATTTGAGCCAGGGGGGCCGGTGGACAAACGCGTCAAGCATTTGAGCGACGCACCGAAGATGACATCCGGACGGGCCGTGTTGGTCGGGTTGATGGATCGCTACCTACTCGGCTTGCTGGACCCATTCGTGACACTGTTGGAAGTACATAAGCTCATGTATTTCATGCAGGCTGCGGGTGAGCCACTAAAGTTGAAATTCGCTAAAGGCCCTTACGGTCCGTATGCCGAAAACCTTCGACATGTGCTGAAAGCCATTGAGGGACATCTGGTGTCGGGCTATGCCGATGGGGGCGATGCTCCTGACAAGCAGTTGGAACTGGTGCCGGGCGCGCTCGCAGATGCGCGTGCATTTCTTGAGGACAAGGCCGATACGCAGGCCCGCTTTGAAAAGGTTTCCGACCTCGTCGAAGGGTTTGAGTCGTCGTTCGGCTTGGAACTGCTTACAACGGTTCACTGGATTGCTAGGGAAGAAAAGGTACTGGTCTTCGACGACATCGTGAATCACACCTACGCTTGGAACGCAAGGAAAAGGCAGTTTTCGCTACGTCAGATTAAGCTGGCGTTTGATGTTCTATTGGAGAAGGGCTGGATTGAACATCGCGATACGTCGGATTCCCCGTGACCACCGACACCACTGAACGCGGCCTAGAAGCCCTCATCTGCACCACCCTAACCGGCTCGTCCTGCGACCCAGACGCTGCGCCAGCCGGCGAGACCTACGAGCGTCCGTCCGCCTACGGCACCGGCTGGGTCTGCGGCGACCCGGCGGCTTACGACCGCGAATACTGCGTGGACTTGGCGCAACTCGCGTTGCTTCTGCGGGCCACTCAGCCCGATGTGGCCGAGACGCTCGACTTGGCTGCGGAAAGCCCGACCCGGCACAAGTTCCTCACGCGTCTGCAAGGCGAGATTAACAAGCGCGGCACCGTCGATGTGCTGCGCAACGGTGTCAAGCACGGAGCGCACGCCCTTGATCTTTTTTTCGGAACGCCCTCGGCCGGCAACGAGCGGGCAAAGGCGCTCTACAGCGCGAACCGCTTTTCGGTGACGCGGCAGTTGCGCTACAGCCGGGAGCGGGCAGGGCTCGCGCTCGACCTCGCCTTGTTCATTAATGGGCTGCCGGTGGCGACCTTTGAACTCAAGAACAGCCTCACCAAGCAGACGGTAGATGATGCAGTCCAGCAGTACCGCCGCGACCGCGACCCGCGCGAGAAGCTCTTTGAACTGGGTCGGTGCGTGGCACACTTTGCGGTGGATGAACACGAGGTGAAGTTCTGCACGCACCTACAGGGTAAGGCTTCGCAGTTTTTGCCGTTTCGACGTAGTGCGCAAGATCCTCGCGGACGCGCGCCGCTACGGCGCTGGCCAGCGCTACCTGATCCAGCATTCAGCGGGCAGCGGCAAGTCTAACTCCATCGCTTGGCTCGCCCACCAGTTGATCGGCCTCGCCAAAGACGGTCAATCCGTATTCGATTCGGTGATCGTGGTTCCCGACCGGCGCATTCTTGACCGGCAGATCCGCGACACCATCAAGCAGTTCGCCCAAGTCGGGGCAACGGTCGGCCACGCTGAGCGTTCCGGAGACTTGCGCCAGTTCATTGAGAGCGGGAAGAAAATCGTCATCTCCACCGTGCAGAAGTTCCCGTTTATTCTCGACGAGGGCTTCAAGCGCTGGCTGACGGACGCCGTGTTCGACCTGACCTACAAGTAGCCGCGTGTGCATCTGCGGGCCATTGGCATTTTTGCCGGGACATATAGATTGTATAGGTAGAGGACAAACGAGTGATACAGCGCGCATACATACATCTCATCTGGATCGGCTTGCTGTTGGCGAGTGGGGCCGAGGCCGTGCGCATCCAAGACGCCGTGCCCGAAGAGGTGCCCAAGCGGCAGCGCGACGGGTACTATGCTGCAGTAGGCTTGGGTTTCATCAACTTGGATCATCGCGGCTCGGGCGTGCGCGTTCCCTTGGGGTTTAGGGCAGTCTTCAACCGCTTGCGCCTCATCGGCTCGGCCAATGTGCTCGATGTGAGCTTTCACGAAGGCGACGACTACGACCCGCGTTACTTCCGGCCCTATCCCACCCGTACCTACTGCTTTGATACGCGGACTGGATACCGCGTGGCGGACTACCGCTGCTCGGGCGGCACGGATTGGCTGCGCTCGCTCAGTGCGGATCTGGCCTATATTGTCCTCGACGAGGTGTGGATCGCCGGCCGACCGGGCAAGCTGTTCGCCGGGGCGGGCTATCGCCACTTAGATCCAGCGACGGCGTATGGCACCTTGGGGATGTTTTTCGATGCGCCAGGCCGCACCGTCGGCAGCTTCAAGATTCTAGTCGGCAAGGGCTACGTCACCTTGGGGCTGCTGTGGGGCTTTGATTTGCGCCGCGTCTTTTAGGGGGCGTATGATCGCCTTGGCCCTTTGCGCCGCCTTGGCCATCGCGCCTGTGAGTGCTGCCGCGCAGACGCTGTCTGCTGAAGAGCATCCGGGCCTGCTTTTTTCTGCCGCAGACATTCCTCTGCTCAAAGAGCGCATCCAGCGCGAACCGTATGCCACGTGGTGGCGGACCGTGTTGCAGCGAGCGCGGAACGCTCCGGCGACCTTTGTCGACGAGCGCGCTGAAGTTCGCTACGCCAAGTCCCTCGCCTTCGCTTGGCTGATGACCGACAATGCTGCGTTTGCCGAGCGCGCGTTGGCCGTGATGCAGGGGGTGGCATTCCCGCCGCGAGGAGGCGATTTGGGCGAGCCGCACAACGAAGGCGAGGTCGTAGCTCAGTACGCGGTGGCGTACGACATCCTGCACTCCTATGCTGCGGCCAACGACCCCCAGGCCCTGCAGGAGATGCGGTCGATCCTCGGCGAGGAAGCCGACCGCCTGTGGAA
>JAJEEZ010000086.1:0-10115 GCA_022820705.1 Candidatus Latescibacterota bacterium
GTCGAGCCAACCGTCCAAATCAAAATCGGCTAGGGCTGTGCTCCAGCCCAAAAAGGGCCGCACCGCACCGCCCAAGCCCGCTGCGTAAGTGGCATCGGCAAAGGAACCATTCCCTAAGTTTTGGTACAGGGTATTGACATCGTCGGAAAAGTTGGTGACTACAACGTCGAAGTCGCCATCGTTATCGTAATCGCCGCTATCGATGCCCATGCCAGCTTGGGCGCGCCCCTCCTCGCTGTAGGCCACCCCGGCGAAGGCACCGACCTCGCGCAGCCGCCAAGCGCCGTCGTTGCGATAGAGCAGGTTGGGGGTCGAGTCGTTGGCGATATAGATATCCTGGTCCCCATCGCCATCGTAGTCGGTAAAAAGCACTCCGAGGCCGAGATAGGTCCGTTGGTCAATTCCAGTCGCGGCGCTTACATCGGCAAAAGTGCCGTTTCCCTCGTTGCGATAGAGCACGTCGGCTTGGCCGTCCAAGCCGTGGGGGCCACAGAACACGGACAAGCCCTTCCAGCCGCTGCATGGCTGGCCGTCGCCGGGCGGATTGTTTAGATCGAAGTCCACGTAGTTGGCCACATAGAGATCGAGCCAGCCGTCCAAATCCACATCGCCAAACGCCGCGCTAGCGCCCCAGCGCCGGTCGCCTGTACCCGCTTCTACGGAGGTGAAGGTGCCGTTTCCCTCGTTGCGGTAAAGCGCGTTCGGCCCCCAATAGGTGACGTCGAGGTCGAGATCGCCGTCGTTGTCGTAGTCGGCCACCGCGCAGCCCATGCCCCAGCCCGTTTGCCCCAACCCGGCCGCTTGTGTCACCTCGGCGAATGCCCGCTCACTGTCAAGGCCCAGGGCATTGCGCCAGAGGCGGTTGCCCGTCTCCGGCGCGGTCTCCGCACGGGTGCCATTGACGGCAAACACATCCAGCCAGCCATCCGCGTCAAAGTCGAAAAAGGCCACCCCCGAGCCCATGGCCTCCAAAATGTAGCGCTGCTGCGGGCCACCGGACACGTGGACGAAGTCCAGCCCGGTCGCTTGCTTCACGTCCGCAAAGCGCACGACAGGCACCGGCCTTTCTGCACTCCGCTCCGCTACCGGCTCGGGCGCACATCCCCACAGGCTCAGCAGCGCGGCCAGCACAGTGCCCTTTCTCGCGTTAGGACCCACCGGACACCTCCGCTAGTGCTCGTTGCAGGGGTGGGCGGTCTCCTGGGTGCAATTCCTCAAGCATCCGCCTTAGAAAGCGTAGCCCACCCTGCTCGATGAACTGGCGACGCTCGGCTTCTTGTAGTTGCGGAAGCGCGGCCAGTTGCACCGCTATCAGTTCTGCCAGACGGCGACTGAGTGCCGCCGGGGGCACATTATAGGGCATGCGCTTGAGAAAGAGCATCAGGTCGTTGCGCCGCCAGACCTCTTCCAGCGGTGGGTAGCTGGGTCGATAGTCCTCGTAGTTCCCTAGCGCAGAGAACGCACCCCACTGCCCGGCTAGCGGACTCGCCGCTAGAGTCTCAACCATCGTCCGGGCGATTAGGTAGTGGCCAAAGACTGTCGGATGTACGTATTCGGAGATCAACTCGCTGCCGACGATGCCGTGTGGCGACGCCGCAGAGAAAGCAGCTTCCACTTCGCAGAGCAACACCCCGTTCGAGCTGGAAGCCACCTCGCGGAGTATCTGATTGAAAAGAGTCGGGGCACGGAAGGGCAAGCGATCCATGTCTCGCGCCCGTGTAAAAGCGGCTTTGGCCTCGCCGTATTCGCCGCGCAGATAGTGCTGCCGTCCCAATGCGAAGTGGAGATTGGCACAGTAGGGATTTTCGCGCAGAGTGTTCCGCGCCTGTCGCTCGGCCTCTGCCCATTGTCCGGCGGCGGTCAACGCCTCTATCGTCGGCGTCGCCGCATCGCACTCTGAACGCAGCGGATGAAAGTCCTTAAGATTGGCAACTAGGGTCGAAAACAGCAGCGGAATCTCATGCTCGGTGGCAATGAGGGCGATTTCTTCGAGATTGGCGCGAAAATTTTCCGCCGTCCTGCTGTAGCCCGCGTCGAGTGGACCGATTTCCTCACGTGCTAGATGCAAACCGAAGGATGCTGTCTCCTCCTCGGGTCGGGCCCAACTCTGTAGGTATGTGATTAATTCTCCTAGGTAGTAGTAGATGCGCGAGCGCTGCAAAAGCATCAGGAAGCGGATCATCGTTCGGTCGTTGCCCACGCGGACAAAAGGCGTCGTAACCCCGTAGGGTCCCATGAATTCGTTGTGGCCTGTGTAGAGGATGACCAAGTCGGGATCGTAGGCGGCGATCTCGCGCATAAAATCCACTAGGCAGAACGTATTGAGCGCGGTGATCCCGCAGTTGATCACTTCAAAGTGCCGCTCGGGATAAGCGGCGGGAAGCATTTTCGCTAGGTAGTGGGGAAAGGCGGCCGAAACCGGATGCGGGAAACCGACGAGGGTCGAGGCCCCCAAGACAAAGACGCGCACGACACCGGGCGCTTTGTCGGCCGCAAAGCTCTGCGCTAGCGGCGAGGAGCGGCGGTATGGATGCTGGAAGAAGCGGTAGGTAACGTCCCGATTAGCAGTATAGACTTTTTCGCCGGCGTTTTCCTCCAACGCGAAGAGACGGGGCGAGGGACCTACGTCACAAAGTTGCAAAGTCCCTTCGACCCCAGCCAGCAAGCCCAACCCCGCGAGCGCGGATAGCAGGTTTAGGGCCAGCCCTTTCCTCTGCATGTGCCCGCCGGACGGCGGCCCTTAGTAAGCCACCGCAATCACCCGCTGGGCGACTTGGTGCGAAGCTCCTTGGGCATCTACATCCACCTCAATTCGGCATAGATAGAGCCCGGGAGGCACCGGTACCCCCTGCGCATCGCGACCGTCCCATTGCACCACTTGCTCGCCGAAGCTACGGCGCTTCTCTTGCCAGACAGGTCGGCCGCTCAAGTCGAATATCTGCACTTGCAGCGCCCGTTCGGTATTGAGGTTGCCAATGGCGAAGCGAACCTCGGTCTGGTCGTTGATCTCATCGGCGTTAGGCGTGAAAGGATTGGGAGCAATGGTTACCTCTTGAATTACCCGCGAAGAGAACGGCACCGAGATACTCAGCGAAGCACTCGGCGTCTCGGCGGTAGCATCGCCAGGATCCACCTGCTGCCACGACTCTGGGTGCGCGGAATCGCGGATCGACACATCGACGGTGCTGCCGCTGAGCAAGACCCGCGCCTTGAAGCCCACCTGTACCATCTCCCCTGCTGCCACCACTGCGCCGCGCTCGGCTCGCGGCAGGGCATTGTAGGCGCTTTCGCTTAGCGGCTCGCCGTCTTGGTCGAACGGGAACTGTCCCCCCTTGCCTAGGAGCCGACGAAAGTAGCGGACTGACCCCTTGAGCGAATCCTCCAGTGCTCGAAAATCCGTCTCGGAAACCTCTTGCTCGATGACTTGCTCCGCGTCGTCTTGGCCAGTGATCGCGAAGTAAACGATGCGGCCTTTCTCTTCAAAGGGCAGGCCCAAGTAGGTCAACTCGTTGAGAAGACGCCCGTCTGCATCTACGGGCACTTCGTCGCCTTCTGCGACGATTGCGCGATAGTACGTCCTAGAACCCGGCTGCTGAGGCTGCAAGGCGACCTTCTCCGGTAGCCGCAAAAGCACTTGGGCCTCCCCGGGGAAGAACGCCTTGACAGTATCGCCGTCAGCATTCAGAAACGCTCGGTAACGACGCCCATCCGGCTCGACAAACCAAGGCGTGCGTTCCCCGCTTGTTGGGTCTTGACGCAAACCAAGCTCGGCGAAGCGGTGCGCTTGATCATCACCCAAACCTACCTCGGTAATTTCGAGCGCGGGGATTGGATCAGCATCGATCATAATTTCGTCAAAGCGGCGGCTCGGCGGGCCCCCAGGCTGGTCTTCGACAAAGGAAGGATTGATAAAGAGTGAGAAGTCGCGTTCCTCGCCGAATGGCACCTCGCTGGGCCAGACCTCGGCCAGCGTGCGGCTAGCCACCGGCGGCGTGAACTGCACCCGCACCGTGCGCAACGAGGCGACGACCTCGGGGTCGGTAGAAAGCAACCGGGCCTGTATTTGCATATAGCGCCTGGGGCTAGGCGAGGTGACCAACTCGCCTGGGTTCGCGTAGCGTTGACTCCAGCTACTCCAACCGCCGCCGGGCTTGACGCGGGAAACGACCGGCCCCTGAAATCCCTTGGGTAGCTTATTGTATTCAGACTCGGTCTTAGGCTCGCCGCCGCTGCCGTAGTATTCGGTCTCCTCGATTAGCCGGTCGCCGGTGCGCGTGCGGATCTCCACCTGCGCTATATCGGGATCGGGAATATCGGCTTCCCACTCAATGCGGCCTAGTAGGACCGCGCTTGGCAACTCGATCATCGGTGAAGTAAGAGTAACCTCCGACGGTGCTCCTTGACCAAAGAGCTGGAATTCGCGGATCCGGTCGCCGGTATTGTAGCCTCCGGCCCGACCCGCGTAGTCGGAGAATATCTGCGAGGTCAGATAGCGGACTTGGAACAATTCGTCAAAACCCTGCTCGACCGTGCCGCCCTGCTGGCGGTGGATCTCTTCCCACTTGAGGTTGCCGTTGGAATCCCGCGTGCCATCCGAAGCGCGCAGTACCATCTCATCGACGCCGCTGATGCCGCCGACCATGCGGAAGTAGCTCAGCCAGAATCTGGCTCCTAGGTCTAAGGTCAGCACGCCGCGGTTGTCAAAGCGCGGGTCTGGCGACCAGACTAGCTGCAAGTAGTTAGTCTCGTAGCGCCCGTCAAAGCCGGGTGTGCCGGCGAAGATGCCGGTCAGGTCAACACTCCCGCCACCATCGACGATCCCCAGTGCGATGTTGTCGCCTTGACTCCAAACTTCGATATCGGCCAACCGAGGCCGCTCGCGCTGATAGTAGATCAGCCGACCTTGGCGCTGGGGATCAACTTGGGAGAAGATATCCTCATCCACTTTGGTCTCGCTGCCAGCCGCATTGACAATGTGGTAGTCGATCCCGCCTTGGTCTCCTGCCGGCAGGGCCATAAACTCCGCCTCTGAGACCGTGCGAAATTTGTCGAACCGGCTGTCGGTGATGGCGATCCGCACAATGTGCAATTGCCGAAAGAGGCCCTCGTCATCTGGGTCTAGATCGAACTCCAACACCGTCTGATCTTCGTTGGGGACGATCGTGCGCTCAATAAGCGAGAGTGCCGCGTCGCGCTGGTCAGAAGCTGTACCGAGGATGCGGACTTGGCGGAACGGCTCGCCCATCTCTGGATCGACAAAGCGCAGCACGATCCGCGATACTGCGACCAAGCGCCCTAGGTCAATATCTATGTACCAATTCTCAAACGAGCGGCTGTGGTATTCGATCCGCCTGTTTCTACTACTGGTCACCTCATAGGTTGCGCGATCCACCCGCCGCTCGCCGGCCTCGTCTTGGGCGAAGTAATAGATCGGGCCGCGTTGGTCTTCGGGGAGCGCTTGGTAGGTGGTGCGATCCACCGCGCTGCTGGGCTCCCAATAGGTCAACGGATCCCCATCGAGGATGGAGGCTGCGGACTCGGGATTGTTGGGCGTGTACTTGATGCCGCCGTGGTAGTAGTACCAGATAATGGGATCGCCCACCTCGATATTCTTCTTTGTGTTGGCCTTCAAATACACGATGGGTACGCCGGCTACGGTCGCTGGCGCGGTGCGGATGTTGAACGGCGTGGGGAGGTCTGCACGGCCGAGATCCTTGAGCAGTTTTTCGTAGGCCTTCTGATCGCCGATGAGGGTCTGAAATTGGTCCATGCCCTCCACGGCATTGGTCTCAATGCGGACAGTGCGCGGGCGCACTGCGTGCGTGTGTGGGTCGATCTCTATTGCGTGTTTGGGCCGAGTCCACGCTTCCCAATGCTCGGCTTGGTCAACGGAAACTCCGCTGGCCGAGAGGCTAAAACCTGCTTGGGCGGCGGTCTGCGCGTGGGCCAACGCGACAGAGCTGAGCAAGTACAGACCGCAGGCGAATAGCTGGAACCTCTTGGCGCTCGACATGGGCGACTCCCTTCTGATAGAACCGAAGACGTAGAGTCTAGATTTTAATCATTGAATCAGGGGTTTTCAATTTGTTTTTGCGGCGGTCGAGTCAAGCTGGCCAAAAGTGCGTCCGGCAACGCCGCGTCCAGTCGGTCGGCAAACGCGGTCACCTGAGTGCGGTACTTGGCTCGCAACTGGTCCATTAGTTTGTCAAAGCGCTCTCGTTCTTGGCGCTGGACTAGCGAAGCCCGCGCCCGCCGCAATGCCTTGTCCACGGGTTCCGGCTGTGGCTCCTGGTGCCGCATTACCTTAAAGAAAATATACCCATCCCGAGTCTCCACCGGGCCGCGCAACACATCCAACGGTGCCTCCTGCAGCGCTGGCCAGAGACGAGGATAGACGACCTCGTTGAGGCTGATCATGCAGACCAAGCCATCCGGCTGCCGCGGCCGCACATTGAAGCCGCGCTGTCGGGCGACCTGCAAAAGATCGGTCGCCTCGTCCAATTCTCCTGCGAGTTGTGCGGCTTCCTCTTCGGTGGGGACAATGAGTTCATCGTAGCAGATTCGCTCCGGCAGCAGAAACTGCTCGGGGTGCTCGTCGATATAGCGGCGGGCCGCCTCGTCCTCCACCGCGACCTTGTCTCTGACCTCAATCTGGCGCAAGCGGGTCAACAAAAGCTCCTCTTTAGCATCTTCCACCCAATCGACGACGGCGGGTTCGTCCGGGATGCCCGCTTGGCTTGCCGCGTGGGCTAGCATGGTTTCGGGCAGGATAAAGCGGCGGGCAATCGCAGTGATAAACGCGCTGTCTGCTAGCGCTTTTCGCGAGTGTATCCGGTGCAGCTTGAGCATGTGGAGATACTCGTTTACGCTGACTTGGCCTCCTTTGTAGCTGAAGAGCGCTGCACTGCGGTCGGCCGCGCTCAAGTGCTGCACCTGCTGCGCCGGATGCTCCGCCAGCGCCGCGAGGACTTGGCGGCCTGCCGCGTCCATTGTCCAGTCCAACTCGTAGGCCAACATTTCCACCTTGCGGTCCTCGACTTCCCTTTGGCCTAGCTTCATTAACTGTGCCTGCAACGCGGCTTGATGGGTTGCCAATTCGGCTTGCCGCTCGCCGATGAAGCGAATGAGTTGATAAGCCCGACCGCGCGCTAGGGGGGGAGAGACTTTCCCCGCCGCGAGGGTATCGAAAACCGCCACCGGGATCCCCATCCGCTCGGCCAACGAGCGATTGAGAAAACCCACCTCACCCGCGCGTTCAGCCGATTGGCTATCCAGCGAATGCGCCCGGGCCAAATCGGCCCAAGACTCCCCGGCCGCCAGCCGCTTCTGCAGTTCACCGGCCTCTTGCTGGCTAGCGACCACGATTGCAGTCAAAAATCGCTCGCGCGCTAGGCCGAGTTCCTCGAAGCGCTGGCGAATATCTTCTTCCGTTACTTCTACTAGCGGCGTGATCTCGCGCTGGCGCAGAACCGAGACGATGTATTTCCGCTGCTTACTGCTCAGTTTCTCCACCAGTTGCGAATCCTGTTCCAAGCCTCGGTTGCGAGCCTCAAGTAGCAGCAATTCTTGGTCGATCAAGCTCTGCAGATAGTCCTCGCGCGCCTCTTGGCCCTGCTTGTGAGTATAGAGCCCTGGCAGCAAGTTGAGCACAAATCGCCGCAGCTCCTCGGCGTGGATCGCTTTCTGACCCACCACCGCGACGATTTCTTCCTCTTGCTGTTTGCCGCAGGCCCCTAGGACTAGCAGTAAGCCCAAGAGCAGACTCCCCGCTCGCAACGCCGCATGATGTTTACCCCAACTCATCTTCATGCCTATAATTCCTTGTTGAATCGATTTGTATTCAACCGCGAGTATATATAGTCGAAACAGCCCAAATCCTCAAGACGCGTCCATGCCTGCTATCCACACACTTAAATGCTGGTTTCTGATCGTCTTGGCGGGAGCCCTGTGCTACCTCAACGCTTTGGGCAACGGCTTTGTCTTCGATGACTCGGCCTACCTGAGTAGCCCACTAGTCCACCAGTTTCGCCCGCTGGCCCCCTTCCTTCAGAGCAGTATTCACCCCGATCTCTATCGGCCCTTAACCCTGCTCTCGCTGGCCTGTGACTTCTACTGGTACGGCGACCAGCCGCTAGGCTACCACCTGAGCAGCCTCCTCCTCCACCTCCTCAACGCCCTGTTGGTTTTTCAGCTAAGTTACCACATCCTCGCACGGCAGTCCGCCGCGCTCTTGGCCGCCCTGTTTTACGCCCTCCATCCGCTGCAAACCGAGGTGGTTTCTTGGATATCCTCCCGCGGCGATTTGCTAATGAGCTTTTTCTTTTTGGCGGGCTTGCTTTGCCATATACGTGCACGGACGTATCGCGGGCGAGTACTGGCTTGGTTCCTGTACGGTTGCAGCATCTTGTCCAAGGAAAGCGGCTTTGTCCTACCCGCCGTCGCCTATTGCTACGACGCGCTATTTGCCACACCTGCCCGCCCATTCCGACACGTATTTACCTTCACCCGTGCATGGCTCAGGAACCACTGGGGATATGCCCTAGTCCTAGCTCTGGTCCTAGCCCTGCGTTGGAACGCAGCAGAGGCGGCAGAACCGATCTCTGCCAACTTCCTCGCCGATGCCGATGCGGTTTCTCGGCTGCTGACGCTCCCGGCGATTCTGCTGCGCTACCTAGTACTGATCGTCTTTCCGCTTCACCTCTCAGCAGATTACTCCTACGCCTCCATCCCCTTGGTGCGGACGCCGCTCGACCCCTACTTCATCGCCGGCCTTCTCGCCGCTGGCGCACTCCTCTACCTGCCCTTGCGCGCCTCCGCACCTCCATTGGTCTTCGCCGCGGCCTTCGGCTGGCTCGCCTTCCTGCCCGCTTCCAACCTCTTGGTTTTGGCACCCAGCGGTATGGCCGAGCGCTACCTGCATCCAGTCATGCCCGCGCTGGCGCTCCTCTTAGGACTAGCCGCTAAGACTTGGTTTACAAAGCGCTATCGCATCGCTGGTAGTGCCCTAGTCGCCGTCGTCCTCTTGCTCATGGCCGTCCGCACCATTGACCGCAATCGCGACTGGGCCAGCGACTACGCGCTGTTTTCCGCTGTAGTAGCCCTCTATCCCGACAATGCTAGAGCCCGCGAAAATTTGGCTCATGCGGACTACCAGCAGGGCGATGTCAAAGGAGCAGTCGAGCACTACAAGCGAGCCATTGCCATCCACCCAAATCGAGTCCGCCCTTACTACAACCTAGGGCTGCTCTACAATGCGGAAGGCCAATATCGCGCGGCCATCCGAGTCTTCAAAGCCGCGCTGGAACTCAACCCCGATCACGCTGGTGTGCATTACAACACTGGACTCGCCTACCAGAAGATGGGTCGCTATGCCGCTGCGATTTCCCATTACGAAAAAACGCTGCGCCAATCACCCGATCACGCACGCGCCGTCTTTAACCTCGGCCGAGCCTACCAGCACCTTGGCCAGTACTCCCAAGCTATCGCGGCCTACCAGACTGCACTCACCTTGGACCCGAGCAGAACCAGCGTCTATTATCACTTGGGCGAACTCTATCGCATGACAGGCGATTTTTGCAGCATGACCACTGCTTGGCAGATTCTGTTGCGCTTGGTCCCCCATCACCCCGAGGCCGAGCAGATTCGCTCGCTGCTCCAGCCGTGCGAAAAAAATCCGTAGTTCAGCAATAAATTTTATGGTTGAACTATACATATGTATTGTGTACAATTGAAACGCTACAAGCAGTTAGTTAGACCTTTGGCTCGCCTAAAGCTAGTCATCTTTACCCGCGCTCACCTATAGGAGGTGCAACATGCGCAATGTATTGACTTTCGTCGCCGCCCTGCTGGTAGTGGGGCTGGCCACGCCAACCTGGAGCCATTTTCCTCCGGGTGAGTTCCTCTTTGCCGTGCAGTTTCCCGACGAGAATTTGCCTAACGTCGATGGTGATATCTCGGAGTGGAGCGTCATTCCGCAGGTGCCTTACGAAGTGGGCAACGACATGTATTCGGACGCCGTTTATTCCAAAGTGCGCGGCGAGATCGACGTCAGCGATCTGAGCGTCCGCCAGATCGTCGGCTGGAACGACAACAACGACCGTCTTTACTTAATGGCC
>JAJEEZ010000011.1:0-4973 GCA_022820705.1 Candidatus Latescibacterota bacterium
ATCTGGAGGCTGATGGCCGGCTGAGTCAGAAAGAGTTTGTCCGCCGCCCGCGTAAAGCTCTGCTCGCGTACGACTTCGTAGAAACTGCGCAATTGGTAGAGGTCCATTAGGAGTCCTTTATTTACATCAATTATTCTAAGAATAATATATATAAATTTTTGTTATGCTACAATTTCACTTATCGTCAAAGGCGTCAACCAATTCACTCTTTAAATGGAGGTGCGCCATGAGCGCCATCATCGTCGTTGACGCCTTCTGGGGCGATTCGGGTAAAGGCAAGGTCGCCGCCTTCCTCGCGCAAAAACACCAAGCCGCTTACAGTGTCCGAGCCGGAATCGGCACCAACGCCGGGCACAGCATCCTCTTTGCCGACGGCAGCGAAATCCGCACTCGGCAGTTACCCTGCGGCTTTCTCCATCCCGACACGCAACTGCGCGTCGGCAGCGGCGTCGCCGTCGATCCCGAGCAGTTCTTCGCCGAACTAGACCAACTAGATCCGAGCTATGGGCTGCGCGAGCGCACCTGCGTCGATTACCGCTGCCCGCTGATCCTGCCCGAGTACCGCCAACGCGAAGCGGCTGACAGCTTCCTACAGGAACACGGCACCACCGCCAGTGGCAGCGGCGTCGCCCGCGCCAAATTCGCCCTGCGCAAAGCGCGCCAAGCCCGCGACGAGCATACCCTCGCGGATTACACCTCCGACGTTGCCCGCGAGCTCAACGAGAGTTGCCTGCGCGGTGAAACCATCGTCGTCGAGGGCAGCCAAGGCACCCACCTGTCGCTAGCCCTGAGCGAAGACTATCCCGACTGCACCTCGGACAACTGCACCACCGCCGCCTTTGCCGATGACGTCGGACTCAACTGGCGTCATATCGCAGAAGTCTGCTTGGTGGTCAAAGCACTGCCTAGCCGCGTCGGCACTGGCCCCCTACCGCTGCAATTGACATCAGCGGAGGAAGACCGCCGGGACATCGCCGAATACGGCGTGGCGACCGGGCGACGGCGGCGCAAAGCCTCGGGTATCTCCTGGCCACATTTGGAAACAGCCGTCCTACTCAACGGTCCCACCCAGTTGGCCCTGACCTTCTGCGACCACCTCGACCCCGAGGTCGCCGGAGCGCGCCACCGCAGCGCATTGACCGCGCCCGTCCGGCACCTCATCGACGAACTGGAGACGCGATTCAACATTCCCGTATCGCTCTGCGATTGTGGCGTGCATTTCGAGAACCTCATCGAGATCGCGTGACCTCTCGACAGCAGCGAGTCTCCTAGCCACATTATGTGCGAAACGCGCAAGCGAAAGGATTATCTCCATGACTTGGCTCGTCTTCGCTCTTCTCACCGTCTCTTGTTGGGGCCTCTACGGCGTCCTGCTGCACACCGGCCAGATCGCCATGGCCGATCCGGTAAACGGCCGCTACAAAGCCTTCCTCTTCGTCGGCTTGGCCTATCTGCTCACCGCGGTCTTCGGCTCGCTGATCGTCCTAGTCTACAATGGCGCGAGTTGGATCTACCCGGCCAAGGGCGTCTTCTGGTCCACCGCCGCCGGCATTGCCGGAGCCATCGGCGCGTTGGGCGTCCTGCTCGCCTTTGGTGCCAAGGGGACGCCGGCCGTGGTCATGTCCATCGTCTTTGCCGGTGCCCCCATCGTCAACGCGGTCGTCGCCGTGCTCGTGCATCCGCCCGCTGGCGGCTGGGCGGCCGTGCGCTGGCCCTTTGTCCTCGGCATCGTCTTGGCCGCTATGGGCGGCTACCTAGTAACATTCTTCCGCCCCGGCAACTGACGTGTCCGTCGAATTCCGCACCCGCCGCCGCGTCGAGTGGGCCGATACCGATCAGGCCGGCATCGTCCACTTTGCGCGCTTCTTCGTCTTCATGGAAGCCGCCGAGCACGCCTTCTGGCGCAGCCTGGGCCTGAGCGTCCACAGCCAATGCGACGACGACATCATTAGCTGGCCCCGCCTCACCGCCGAATGCGAGTACTTCCGCCCCGTCTCCTTCGAAGATGTCCTCGACATCCATGTACACCTCGAAAAGCAAGGCGAGAAGTCTCTCAGTTTTCGCTTCGACTTCCACTGCGACGGCGAGCACATAGCCCAAGGCCGACTCAAGGTCGCCTGCTGCGTCTGCAATCCGGGCGAGGCCATCCGCGCCATCCCCATCCCAGACTTTATCACGACTCGACTGAGCGGTTCGGCTGAGCTCACGACTCGACTGAGCTCGCCGAAGTCCGTCGAAGCCTCGCCGAAGTCTCAGCCCAACGAAATCCCATGAACGCAACCCCAGCCCTCGTCGCCGCCGACGTCTGCAAGCACTTCGCCCTCGGTGACCAGACCGTCGAAGTGCTGCGCGGCGTCTCGCTGCACGTCGAGATGGGCCAGTCTCTGGCGCTTATTGGTCCATCCGGCTCGGGCAAGAGCACCTTGCTGCACCTGCTCGGCACCCTCGAACCTCCAACCTCCGGCCAAATCGCCTGCTGCGGTCAGGATCCACTAGCCCTTCCCGAACCGCAACTCGCCCGCTTCCGCAACCAGCACATCGGCTTCGTCTTCCAAAACCACCACCTGTTGCCCCAGTACTCGGCTCTCGAAAACGCCCTAATCCCCACCCTCGCCTTTCCCCAAGCCGACCGGCGCGAGCGCGCCCGCGACCTGTTGACCGCCGTCGGTATAGCAGAACGCCTGCACCACCGCCCCGCTGAGCTGTCCGGCGGCGAGTGCCAGCGCGTGGCTGTGGCACGCGCCTTGATTAACCAGCCCGGTCTCTTGCTCTGCGACGAGCCTACCGGCAGCCTCGACCGCCAGACAGCCACCGCCGTCGCCGATCTACTCTTCGCGCTCCACCGCGCCGAGCAAGCCGCTCTCGTCATCGCAACCCATGACCTCGAACTAGCTGCGCGCTGCGACCGCCGCCTGCATCTGCGCGAGGGGACGTGCGTCGAAGCCTGATCTACTACTGGCGGGTTCACCTAGGGCTACTGCTGGGGACCGCTGTCGCCACAACCGCTCTGACCGGTGCCCTCCTAGTCGGCGACTCCATGCGCGGCAGTCTGCGCGATTTGGCTTTAGAGCGCCTAGGGCACATCGACTACGCACTGCTCGCCGCGCACTTCTTCCGCAGCGACTTGACCACCAAACTGCCCGGAGGCCATGCACCCGCCATCCTCCTCAACGGCAGCGCCCGCCACGCCGACACCCAAGCGCTCGCCGCTGGCGTGCAAATCCAAGGCATCGACATCCGCTTCGCCGCACTCTTTCCCCAAGACGGCCCCGCCCTCCACGACGCCCTCAAACCAACGCCCGACCAGCCGTTTCCCTCGCTCGTCGTCAGTGCTTCGCTGCAACGCGCCCTCGGCCTCGAACTAGGCGACGCGGTCCTGCTCTCGCTGGAGCGCCCCAGTTCAACCTATCGCGAATCCCTCTTCGGCCGCCGCGCCACCAGCGATCTCGTCACCACTCTGCGCGTGGTGCTCACCGGCGTCTTGCCCGACAGTGGGGCGGGACGCTTCGGCCTGCGACCGC
Source organism: Candidatus Latescibacterota bacterium (assembly GCA_022820705.1). Lineage (GTDB taxonomy): Bacteria > Latescibacterota > UBA2968 > UBA8231 > UBA8231. The sequence goes on from JAJEEZ010000011.1 coordinate 3,522, forward strand.
ACCAGCATCTGCCGCTCAACGCCTACCTCGACCTCCAAGCCCTCCAGCGCGCGCTCGACCAACAGGATCGCGTCAACGCCCTGCTCATCGCCGCGCCCAACAGTCAACACCAAGACCTGCAACGCGCTCTTGCCCAGCATCTTACTCTCGCCGACCACAAGCTGGACCTAGCACTGCACTCCAACTACATCGAGCTCACCAGCACCCGCTTTGTCCTCGACGATTCGACCCGTACCGCAGCCTTGTCAAGCGCCGCCGCCCAACAACTCAAAACCGCGACCTTCTCGACCTATCTGGCCAACGCCATTGAAAGCAACGGTCGCCAAGTCCCCTACTCAACCGTTACCGCCCTCGACGATCCCACCGGCCTCCGCCTTACAGACGGACGGCCCGCGCCGCCCCTCGCTGACGACGCCCTCTACCTCGACGCTTGGACGGCCCAGGAATTAGCCGCAGCTCCCGGCGACTCGATCTCCCTGACCTATTACGTCGTCGGCCCGCGCCATGAACTTCGGACCGAGCAAGCCCACTTCCGCCTCCAAGGGATTGTGCAGATGCGCGGCTTAGCCATTGATCCGACCCTGACGCCTGCCTATCCGGGGTTGCAGGAAGAAGATGATATAACTGCCTGGGACGCACCCTTCCCCATCGATATGGGGCAAATCCGCCCACAGGACGAAGCCTACTGGGACCAGTACGGAGCCGCACCCAAAGCCTTCGTCGCCGCCCATACGGGACAGCGCCTGTGGGGCAGCCGCCACGGTGCGCTGACCTCCATCCGCTTCTATCCGTCCGCGCCCGCCCACTACCAGCCAACGAGCAGTGAGCTTGTCGAACTGCGGACCGCCATTCGCCAACATCTGTTGGATCGCCTCTCTCCGACGGCGACCGGCTTCTCCTTGCGCCCCGTCCGCCAAGAGGCCCTGCTAGCATCAACCGGAGCCACGGACTTCAGCGGCCTCTTCATCGGCTTCAGCCTCTTCCTCATCGCCGCGGCCGCATTACTGGTAGTTTTGCTGTGCAAGTTCGGCCTCGAACAACGCGCCCGCGAAGCAGGGCTGCTGCTCGCCACCGGCTACCCGCTCGCCGCGATAGGTCGGCGCTTCTTGGGCGAGGGCATTGCCTTAGCCGCGCTGGGCGCACTGCTCGGTCTAGCCGGTGCTCCGCTCTACGCCTATCTAATGCTGGTCGGCTTGCACACTTTGTGGTTGGAGGCCATCGGCACACCCTTCCTCTCCCTCCACGTTAGCTGGCTCAGTCTAGCGGTGGGTTATCTATCCACCCTACTGCTGGTCTCACTGGCACTGTGGCGCACTGTGCAGCGCTTTCACCGCCTGCCCGTCCGCACCCTGCTCGCCGGTGCCCTCGACACGGCACCGCGTCTCCCAAGCCGTCGCAGTGCCGTCCTCGCCGCGCTCGGTCTGGTCCTAGCCCTTGCCTTAAGCGTCCTCG
>JAJEEZ010000610.1:0-10623 GCA_022820705.1 Candidatus Latescibacterota bacterium
GTAAACTGATCGCGAATTATATCGGCGCGCACTCCCAAGACGACGCGCAGTGTTTGCATCGGCGTAAGTTCGTACTGCAGGAACCCAGCAGCCGAACGCCGAGTGCTAGCGCCCTTTTCCTCCAATGCGCCACGCGCAACAGAACTCATCTCACTATAGTCAGCCAGTCCACCAAGAAGAAACTGATAATACTCGGACGAGAGCGAATGCACGCCCGCGTCAATGCCAAGACTGAGGCGATCTTTGCCGGGAAATCCTAGTTGGTCGAACGTCAACTGCAGCGAACTCGTGAGGCGCGAAGCCGTAAGTAAACGATTCTTGGTGTCGGCAAATTCGGGGCTCAGTTGCAATGTCCTGACCGCGTCGGAATCGCGGATCTCGCCGGAAACCGCGCCGGAGAATTTGGCCCTATCGCGAAGATTATAATCACCTGTTATCGCCGCCCGATGCGTTCGGTCGGTAGTATGGTCAAACTTGTAGAATGGTGCAGATTGGGAACGGTCGTCATCTAATTCAGCGCCAGTCAATGGGCCGGGTTCATCAAATTGCTGGAAGTGATGGGTTGTTGAAACGGCAAGTGAGCCGTTGGGTTTTTGCAGTAGCGCAAAGGAACCCCCAAGATTTTCTGCCGCGCGGTCAGCATGATCTCGAAACCCAGTGTGTCGCTCCCCCGATCCAAATGCCACATACTCGCGCCCATTCCAAAGGCCACCTGTTCGAGCCTGCGCGCCCAGTGACCCAAAGTTCCCACCCGTTACTGAAACCTGCGTTAGAGGTGCATGCTCGCCAGAGGTAACCACATTAACAACGCCACCAATCGCAGCATCGCCGTACAGCGAAGACGCGCCCCCGCGCAGCAATTCAATTGAGCTAATACTTGCCAGCGGAATGGCATTCCAATTCATCAACCCTCTCTCAAGCTCATTGATCGGCCTTCCATCGATCATAACCAGCAGATATTCTGCTTCGCCGCCACCGTAAAAACCGCGCAACGTCGCCAACGGATCGCGCCCCAACCCATCGCGGTGCAAAAAAGAAATTCCCGGAAAAGTTTCCAGCGCAGCGGCGAGGTTTTTCAGTGGCAGGAACTCCATCTCAGCGCTGGTACGCACCGACACAGCAGCGGTAGATGCAAAAAGTGAGTTTTCTATCCGCTCCGCAGTGACAACAGTCTCTTCAAGTTGATAAATCCTCTCAGAATCATCCTGCGCAGCCGCACGGTCTAGGAATTGATTCGCGATACCGATGGCAACCAAGACGACTAAACTGAGACGCAGATTAAACATAAATTAATCGAGCCCCCGAGTTTTGTTCTGCGATTACAGATTTATAGATTATAGATCGTAACCCCTTACTCCAACTCTAACCCAAAATCCAAACTCATGCACCTACCCATCCTCCGCGCTGGCCAGCCCTACACCAGCCTCGACCGCCTCGCCGTCGCCCACATCGCCACCGGCGAACCGCTGGCCCAAGTCAGCCAAGCCAACCGAGGCCTAATCGCCCGCGACTTAGCCGCCCAAGAGCGCAATCACCAAGCACTGCAAGCCCTCACCGTCGCCGAATTAGTCGCCATCTGCCAACGAGCCGCTGACCTCTTCTTACACGCCGAGCTGCCTTTAGGCGACGACAGCCAAACCCCGGATGACTACGTCGCGCAAGTCTCGGCCACCACCGGCCTGCCGCAGTCGCTGGCCCGCGCCAATATGGACAAAATCCACCGCGTCGGCGTCGAAATGCCCGCTGTACTCAGCGGCCTAACCCGGGGCCTGGACCTAACCGTCCTCGACGACGGCCCAAGTCCGCTCCACTTCGCGTCCCACGCCCAAGCCCTCGGCTGCATCCTGCCGAGCAACTCCCCCGGCGTCCACGCGCTGTGGCTACCGGCCATTCCGCTCAAAATTCCGCTAGTGCTCAAACCGGGCCGCGAAGAACCGTGGACGCCCTACCGCATCGCCCAATCCCTGATCGCAGCCGGCTGTCCACCTCAAGCCTTGAGCTACTATCCAACCGACCACGGCGGCAGCACCGAAATCCTGCTCCGCTGCAATCGCTCGCTGCTATTCGGCGGCGGTCCCACCGTCGCCCCCTGGCGTGACGACCCCCGCGTCCAACTACACGGACCAGGGCGCAGCAAGATCATCATCGGCGCGGACAAAATTGACCAGTGGGAACACTACCTCGACCTCATGGTCGCCTCAATCGCTTCCAACGGAGGCCGCTCCTGCCTCAACGCCTCCGGCATCTGGGTGCCTGCCCACGGTCGCGCAATCGCCACCGCCGTCGGCGAACGCCTGAGCCAAATCCAAGCCCGTCCCCTCGACGACCCCCAAGCCCAAATCGCCGCCTTCTCCAACCCCGCAGTAGCGCACCAGTTCTCAACCCTAATCAACACCCAACTCGGCGACGCAACAGACACGGCCAGAGGTCAAGGCGAACGCATCGCCGAGACCGGCGGCTGCACTTTCCTCAACCCAACCTTGATCCACGCCTCCGACTGGCAACATCCGCTCGCCAACACCGAATATCTCTTTCCGTTCGCCTCGGTAGTAGAAGCCCCACAAGAAGAAGTGGTCACACGCATCGGCCCGACGCTGGTGGCTACCGCCCTCACCGAGGACGAGGACCTAACGCGCCAACTGCTCGCCGCGCCCCACATCGAACGCCTCAACCTCGGCCCGATCCCCACCCACGAAATCGCCTGGGACCAGCCGCACGAGGGCAACCTCTTCGACTTCCTCTACCAGCAGCGCGCCTTGCAGCGCAGGGCCGGATGACTCCCTTCGACTTTGATCCGTCCATCCGCGTAGTCTTTGGTGCCGAAACCCTCGACCAGCTAGGCGATCTCGCCAGCGCATTGGCCGGCCCCGGCGCCTTACTCGTAACCGACCCCGGCCTCGTCCAAGCCGGCCTCGCCGAACGAGCCCAGTACGCGTTGCAGAACGCTGGCCTAGCGACGACCACTTTTTCCGCCGTAGGAGAAAACCCCACGACCGAACACGTAGCCGCTGGCGTCCACCACGCCCGCGCTCACGGCCCTATCGACCTAATCGTCGCCTTGGGCGGCGGCAGCGCTATGGACTGCGCCAAAGGCATCAACTTCCTGCTCACCAACAGCGGCCAAATGCAGGACTACCAAGGCTACGGCAAAGCCGCCCAGCCCATGCTTCCCTCCATCGGCATCCCCACCACAGCCGGAACGGGCAGCGAAGCCCAATCCTACGCCCTGATTACCTGCGCCGACACCAATGCTAAAATGGCCTGCGGCGACCGCAAAGCGCGCTTCCACATCGCCATCCTCGACCCAAACGTGCTGACCAGCGTCCCCCATCGCGTCCGCGCCGACGCCGGTATCGACGCCCTCGCCCACGCCGTCGAAAGCTACGTCTCCACCCGCCGCACACCCCTCTCGCAAATGTTCGCCCGCAAAGCCTGGCAGCTACTAGCGCCCCACTACGAGGCAGCCGTCGCCGATCCCCAAAACGCCGCTGACGCCATGCTCTTAGGTGCCCATCTAGCCGGCACTGCCATCGAAAACTCCATGCTCGGTGCCGCCCACGCCACCGCCAACCCCCTCACCGCCCACTACCCACTATCCCACGGTCGCGCCGTAGCCCTGATGCTGCCGCACGTAATTCGCTTAAATGGTCAAGTGGTGGACGATTTGTACGGCGAACTTTGCGCAGACATCCAACTCAACGGCAGCACCCTCGCGCTCGCCGCCCATCTCGAAGAATTGTGCGCTATGGCAGGGCTACCGCGCCGACTCGCCGATTGTCAGGTCGCCGCAAGCGATCTACCTGCCATGGCCCAAGAAGCCGCTGGGCAATGGACCGGTACATTCAACCCGCTTCCTTTGCAAGAAGCAGACTTCCTGCGGCTTTATGAGATGGCGTTTTGATGGGGATTTCCCTACTGAAACCCATTGATAATGCCCAGAGCATTTATTAAATAAACTGCCCGCCGCAAGCAGCAGGGTATCGGGTTAGTAGCCCAAGAGCGCTGCAAGTGGCGGGTTATTAAACCCGAATGAGAAAAACAGACACCATCCAAATGCAATCGTTCAAAATCATCGTCCAAAATTCACATGAAGCCTATTGACATGACTGAAACCTCGTTATTACCGCCCAAAGTTATTGTAAGGCACGCGGAGGACTTGCAGCAAAGGGTGGCTTTACTCCTTGCTTCCATTCCCTACGCCGAGCAACAAGCGCGAACTGAGTATAAGGCTGAGCACGAATGCGTCGTAAGCGAGCGACTACACAGAATGCCGCTCAACAGGCTGAAGCAACTAACAAGAGGCGATGTGCGCACCACGGCCGTCGAGACTTCCGGAATTCGCACGGTAGGCCAGCTTCTCAGCAGACGTCAGGGCCAACTAGAGGCGATCCAAGGGGTAGGTCCCATCACCGCCGCGAGAATGCTAGATGCCGCGCGTCGTGCGGAGGACCAGCTTACTGATGAGAGTCGGATCAGATTCGACATCGAGCGAAAATCTGGCAGCCAGACTAATCTTCTACGAGCGTTCTACAGACTTGACGTTGCTCGTCACGACGTTGAAGCGAACCGCCCCGCCTTAGAAGATATGTCCAATTTGATTGCCAAGGACATCAATGTTGCCCGTCTCGAATACCGGCCGATCCGACGCTTCTTCAGTAGCCGTAAGCGCAAGGATGCCGCCAAGTCAGCATTGAAGCGCATCGATTCACTCCTCAAAGAGGACAACACCATAAGGCTTCAAGATCATCTGCGCATTACCGAGGAACGACTATCCGACAGAGGTATCCGAACCTTTGATGTCTGGGCAGACTATGCGGCGAGACCAGTGTATTACAATGCGCTACTTGCTGAGGTCGGCGGACTTGATCCTGATACGGAGGCGTCTCAGGGTTTCGCGCCAGCAGAAATCATAGAGAAAGTCAAGCAATTCGATCTCGACATGCGTCTGCTCAACGTGACACTGCGCGGATATCAGGCGTTTGGAGCTAAGTACGCCCTCGTTCAAAAGCACACCATCCTCGGAGACGAAATGGGCCTAGGCAAGACTATCGAAGCGCTCGCGGTCCTATGCCATCTGAAGCGCCAGGGTGGCACTCACTTTCTAGTGGTGTGCCCGGCGAGCGTGCTGGTCAACTGGGAGCATGAGACTATTCGTCATTCCTACTTAGAACACCCATGGAGGCTTCATGGCCCTGAACGGATACAGCGGCTCAGTGTTTGGGTAGAGCAAGGAGGCCTAGCAGTCACTACGTTCGACACGTTGAAGTTGCTGGACTTGCCGCATGATCTCACAATTTCTGCGATGATTGTCGATGAGGCGCACTTTGTGAAAAATCCGCGTGCTCTAAGGACGATTGCAGTTGGCCAATGGTTGAGCCGATCAGGCTGTTCAATGTTGATGACCGGCACTCCAATGGAGAATCGCGTAGAAGAGTTCCGGGTGCTTGTTGACCATGTACAGCCTGATACTGGACTGGCCCTTGAGAATGAAAACGGCTTCTTAGAACCAGATGCGTTTCGCAGAGCCGTTTCTACTGTCTATCTACGGAGGAATCAGTCGGACGTGCTGCAGGAACTTCCTGAGAGGATTGAGACCGATGAGTGGCTTACCCTTGAAGGCACTGCGGCAGATGCCTACCGATGGGCGGTTGAATGTGGCAACTTCATGGACATGCGACGCGCCGCCTTCATGACACACGATCCATATAAATCTCCGAAGCTCGCACGCCTGCTCGAGATCACCAGTGAAGCAGCAGACCGCGGCCTCAAGACAGTCGTGTTCTCATTCTTCCGAGACGTTATCAACCGGATACACGAAGGGCTCGGGACTCGGGCAGTTGGCCCCATTACGGGTGCCGTCCCTGCAGGGAAGCGCCAGCAGATCGTGGATCAGTTCACAGCCTCCGAAGTACCTGTTGTGTTAGTGAGCCAAGTTGAGGCGGGCGGCGTTGGACTGAATCTCCAAGCGGCCTCGATAGTGATCCTCACTGAGCCCCAGTGGAAGCCGAGCACCGAAGAACAAGCCATCGCCCGATGTCATCGAATGGGCCAAGTTCGGCGCGTGGAAGTTCACCGACTTCTGACAGAGGAGAGCGTTGACGAAGTCATGGTCGAAATTCTACGCGGCAAGTCGATGCTGTTCGACTCTTACGCCCGGGGCAGCACCATTAAGGACGCGACGCCTGACGCCATTGACACGGGAGACCAAGCCAAGCCCGGGAAAGCCATGTCACAGAGTGAGCAGGAGCGTCAGATTATCGCCGCAGAGCGCCAACGACTCGGACTTCCCGAGGAAACACCCGTCAACTAGGTCGTACAGGAGCATTTTGACGTTCGGCTGAGTCCCAGCAAAACTTTACGGACAGCGGCGCAGCCCTTGTTCTCCTGCAGGAGGACAAGAATAATCTTGTGAATCTGTCGTCTAGCCTCTTGTATGGTACAATAAAGACAAAGAGAGCTTATTGACGGCTGATTTTTTAGCCACGATCTAGTTCGCTTTTCAATGCGTCGCTATCTACCGCAAAGACATCCACTTGCTCACAGGCTAAAGCCATGAGAAAGTCGGTACGATCCAGACCAGCTATATGAGCCGCCTTTTCTTGCGAGATAATCCCTCGTTCATACCAGTGGATAGCCCCGGCTAGGCGCAGTTCAGCGACGAACTCCTCTGGCGAACGACGCAAAGTGGAGAACACTTCATCCGGCAATTCTAAGGTGACTTTAGCCATAATTAACATCCTACTTTATTATTCCGAAGACTTGTCCTAGAAGGAACCAAGTCTTTTCCGACATCATCGTTTGTTAGCGGATTGTTCCGATATTATTACCTTATGATATTGTCTCAAATATATTTATTATCAATAAGTTAGGATTCATATTAAAAACGCTAATAGTCTGTAACTTGACTTGAATTCAGTAATCTATTATAGAATATACTTGACAGTCGAGAGGTCTGACCGCATCGGACCGTGGAAGCTTGGTCTTCCCTTGACTGTCTTTTTTTGTTTAGGGGAAAAATCGTGCATTTTTTTCCTTCCTCTTTTGGGTGGCTACCAGATTGTGGGAAGTCCAATTCGATCTTTGTAAGGAGTCGCCCCTACCGATACTGCTTCGCCTGCGTATTGAACATCTGCGCGTACCGGCCGTCCTCGGCCACGAGCTGCTCATGACTCCCCTGCTCGACAAGCTCTCCCTGTTGCAGAACGAGGATGTGATCAGCCATGCGCACGGTAGAGAAACGGTGGGAGATGAAGATAGCCGTTCGGTCTGACGTGAGCTCGGCAAAGCGCGAGAAAACATCGCGTTCAGCAAACGCATCGAGAGCGGCTGTGGGCTCGTCCAAAATGAGAACCTCAGCCTCTTTCATAAACGCACGACTCAGCGCAATCTTCTGCCACTCACCACCAGACAAATCAACCCCTTCGTCGAATTCCTTTCCCAGAATCGTGTCGTATCCTTTCGACAGATTCCTGATGAGATCCTGGGCGCCGCCTTCGTATGCCGCGCGTTCGATCCGATCATCGTCGTCCAACAGGTCCACTTGACCAAAGCCGACGTTCTCCTTGGCTGAGAGATCGTAGCGAACGAAATCCTGGAAAATCACCCCGATTTGGCGGCGCAGGCTTGCTAAATCGTACTCCCGGAGATCTCGTCCATCCAAGTAAATAGCGCCTTCCGTGGGATCGTAGAACCGCGCCAAGAGCTTGACGACGGTCGTCTTGCCAGCCCCGTTTTCCCCGACAATAGCTACCGATTCGCGCACTCTGAGAGTAAAAGAGACGTTCTTTAACACATACTTGTCGGAGCCTGGATAGCGGAAGGAGACATTCCGAAACTCAATACTCTGGGTTAGACGATCGGGGACTGGGGCAGGCGACGCAGGCGGCGGTGCCAGCGCCCCTTCAACTGAGCGAGGGTCGAGATCGAGGAAGCGGAAGAGAATCCCGGCAAAGATCGTATGCTCGTAGAAAAACCCAAGATTACTGAACAGGTTGGAGAACCCAGCCCGTCCCTGCTCTGCAGCCTGGAACGCAAGTGCTACGGTACCCACGCTGATATGGCCACCCACGGCTCGCACCACGGCGTAAGCCCAGATGGATGCCGTCCCCAGCATCGTAATCAACCCTAGAAGAAAACCAAATCGTTCTTGGGCGAACCGGAGACGAAAGGTTTCCCTGCCGAATAACCCCCAGAAATTGTGGAACCGTCTAAGCAATTCCTCGTGCAGTGCGAAGATGCGGATCTCCTTGACTGCCTCACGAGAGCCGAGTAACCGCGACAGGTATTCTGCCATCCGACGGTTACTGGCCATTGCTCCGACCAATGAAAAGCGCTTGCCAGCGTAATGACCACCGACGATCACCTGCGGTGCCGCAGTGACGAGCAGTATTATTGGCGCTGCCCAGTGTACTGAGAGCAGCACGGCCAACATAGCTATAAGTCCGGTCAATGAAGAGACGATTGTCAGAGACAAGGCGGCGAGGTTGTAAGCGCGATAGCTGCTTTCGCTCCTAGCCTTTTCCATTTCATCGAAGAAGGCCGGGTTCTCAAAGAAGGCGATGTCTAGCTGAGCAGCCTTCCTTATGATCAAATACTCGCTGTGGGTTCTGACAAGGTACCCGACTTTTTCTATCAGCCCATTCGCCACCGCGCCACATATAGAACCCAAGATCCAAACGCCGAAAACACCAGCGACCGGTATCAGTAGCCCGATCCAGTCCACTGTGGCTCCATCCGCATTACCCACGGCGCTGATTACGTTATCGATGACAATCTTGGTAATCCAGACCTGCGCAGCCGGGACCAAAGCACCGAGTATGCTTACTCCGACAGCCAAGATGGCTTGCGGCCCGGCCGCATCCCAAATCAGGCGGACGCACCGAGGGTAATATTCGATTATCTGGGCTATGGCCCGGAGAATCGCGAGTCCTGAGTCTTCCTTATCCGCCATTGCAGCCTACTACCCTTATCCCTGTCTGAATGCGGTCAACTATCGACCTAGTCCATTAGCAAGACCGCGCAATAGATCAAGGACATCAGATTGCGGGTGTTGCTGTCGGAGTTTCCGCGTTTGCGCAAACTCTGTCAAGGCTGGCGTCTTCCACCAAATTAGCAATTTTTCGCCCTCTTCTTTACTTTCGTTCATAGTCTCTCAACCAACAAAATATGCCACTCTACTTCTTAACCTTACTCCTAGTCACCACCGCCGCTGCCGACACCTATAACACCTTCCGCGGCAACCCCCAACTCACCGGCGTCGCCACCTCTGACCTCTCCCCACCTCTAACGCTGCTGTGGACCTACCCCACCCAAGACGCCATCGAATCCACCGCCGCCATCCACGAAGGCACAGTGTACGTCGGCTCACTCGACGGCCAACTCTATGCACTCGACTTGCAAACCGGCACACTAGTATGGCAATACCAGGCCGACGACGAAATCAAGTCCTCTCCCACCGTCGCCGACAGCACCATCTACTTCGGCGACGAAGCAGGCACCTTCCACGCCGTCGCCATCCAAAGCGGTCAGCGCCGCTGGACTTTCGCCGCCGATGCCAGCATCATCTCCTCGGCCAACTACGCCGACGGCCAGCTTTACTTCGGCAGCTACGACCAACACCTGTACTGCCTCGACGCAACCACCGGAACCCTGATTTGGAAAATCGCCACAGAGGGATATATTCACAGTACACCGGCGTTATATAAAAATCGCGTAGCCGTAGCCGGTTGCGACGGATACTTGCGGCTTTTGGACCGCGCCGATGGCACGCAGCACCAGCAGCTTGAGCTCGGCGGATACGTGGCCTCTAGCGCCGCCATCCACGCGGGACGCGCGTACCTAGGCACCTTTGGCAACGAAGTACTAAGCGTCGATTTAGACACAGGAGCAATCCGCTGGCGCTACGCCCACGCGGTGAGGAAATTCCCGTTTTACTCGTCGCCAGCCGTTGCTGACCAAGCAGTCGTCATCGGCGGCCGAGATAAGCTCGTACACGCCCTCGACCCGCAAACCGGCCAACCCTTGTGGACCTTTGCCGCGGGAGCGCGGGTGGATTCCTCGCCGGTCATCGCCGATGATTATATTTACGTAGGTGCCCGTGCGCTCATCGCCCTCGCGCTCGCATCGGGCGCGGAAGTCTGGCGCTTTGAAACGGGCGCAGCCATCGCGGCTTCGCCGGCCATCGCCGCCGACCATCTCGTCATCGGAGCTACCGACGGCGTGCTGTATTGTTTTGGAAAAGAAGTCAAACCATGAGTGATGAAACTGTACCTAACATTTCGACCCAAAAGTCCCAACCCAGTAGTGACCCAGCGACCACCCGCGCCGACCGCACCGAAACCGAGGTCGGCAGCGTCTTTGTCTCCAACTACCCGGCCTATTCATTCTGGAGTGAGGAAGATGTCCCACAGGTGCACCGCGCACTCGCCGACCATCCGCATCCCGACACCAAACTCGGCCTCTACCTCCACATCCCCTTCTGCCGCAAGCGCTGCAAGTTCTGCTACTTCCGCGTGTACACGGACAAAAACAGCCAGCAGATCCAGACCTACTTAGACGCCCTCGCCCGCGAAGTGGAACACTACGCCCAGCAGCCAGCAGTCAAAGACCGGCCACTGCACTTTA
>JAJEEZ010000148.1:0-5301 GCA_022820705.1 Candidatus Latescibacterota bacterium
CTCGCTAGGCTCGGCGAGCGCTGGGCTAGCTGCGCCGCTGCCGAACTCTACGCGGAACTCAAAGAGCGCCGGATCTTGGTGCGCTACTTTGCCACACCGCCGCGCTTGGCGGACTGCCTGCGAATCTCGGTGGGTACGGATGCAGAGATAGACGCGCTGTTGGCGGCTCTAAAAGAGCTATCACCCGTTTAAGCGCTCGGCAATGCGCGGGGTGCGCCCGCCGCGCTGGTGCATGCTGGCGATCATGTCTCCTAAGAAGCCGATGGAGAAGCACTGAATGCCGACGATGATCAGCAGGATGCCCAGCATGAGCAGTGGATGACGGTTTTGGATGTTGCCGTGCTCGTAGCGCAGCAAGGCCACATAGGCGCAGATGACCGATCCGCAAAGCGTGGAGAAGAGCCCTAAACTGCCGAAGACGTGCATGGGCATGGTCATAAAGCGCACGACGAAGGTCACGGTCAGCAGATCTAAAAACCCGTTTAGCAACCGCTTGGCCCCGAATTTGGAATGGCCAAAGCGGCGGGGATGGTGTTGTACCGGGATCTCGCCGACTCGATAGCCCATCCAGTGGGCCACGGCGGGCAAAAACCGATACAATTCTCCGTATAGATACGGCAGTGCATCTTCGGCCACCTCGCGCCGATACGCTTTGAGGCCGCAGTTGAAATCGCGCAGGCGCACCCCGGAAACTAGCGAGGTGATCCAGTTGAACAAGCGGGAGGGGAGGGTTTTGCTCAACGGGTCGCGGCGCTTGGCTTTCCAACCTGAGACCAAGTCGTAATCGCGGTTGAGTTCTTCCAACAGCCGAGGGATTTCGCGGGGGTCGTCTTGCAGGTCGGCATCCATGGTGACGATGACTTGGCCGCGCGCCTGCTTGAAGCCAGCGGCGAGGGCTGCGGCCTTGCGGTAGTTGCGGCGGAAGCGCAAGGCGCACACCTGCGGATGCTGCTTGGCCAACTCGCCCAAGACGGCAAACGAGCCGTCCGTGCTCCCGTCGTCCACGAAAATGGCCTCCCAGGACCATTCCGCAGTCGCCAGAGCGCTATCGATCTGGTCCCACAGATGAGGCAGGCTTTCCTCTTCGTTGAAAACGGGAATGACGAGGGACAGAAAAATCTCCTCTGCCGCTTCTTTCTCTTGGCCCATAGTCTCCTCTCTTGCAAGCAAGTGCCTCCACAATAAAACAATCGCCGATTGCTGAACACAAACCGGCCGATTCCCTTGACACCTATATCTCCCCAACGGTATATACGGGCATGCAGCTTCCATTGGGTTCCCACATTCATCTGATCGCCGCTTGCGGCACAGCTATGGGGTCTTTGGCCGGTATGCTGCGCGAGCAGGGGTATCGCGTCACCGGGTCGGACAGCCACGTCTATCCTCCGATGAGCACCATGCTTGAGAGTTTGGGAATCGACGTGCGGACCGGCTTTTCGGCGGACCACCTAGTGCCGACGCCGGATTTGGTCGTCATTGGCAACGCAATCTCGCGCGGCAATCCAGAGGCCGAGGCCGTACTATCGCGCCGGATCCCGTACTCGTCGCTGCCGGAAGTGCTGCGCGATTTCTTCATCCGCGGCAAGCGCTCGGTGGTGGTAACTGGAACCCACGGCAAGACCACCACTACCGCGCTCATCGCCCACCTCTTCACCGCTTGCAGCCTAGATCCTTCCTTCCTCGTCGCCGGGGTGCCGCAAAACTTCGACAGCTCCTACCGGATCGGTCAAGGTGCGCACTTTATCGTCGAAGGCGACGAATACGACAGCGCCTTCTTTGCCAAGTGGGCGAAGTTTTTCTACTACCTACCCGAGGTACTAATCGTCAACAACATTGAATTCGACCACGCCGACATCTACCAAGACCTTGCCGAAATCGTCAGGGCCTTCCGTCAGCTCGTCAACATGGTGCCGCAAAACGGTTTGATTCTAGCCAACGGCACCGACCCCAATATCGCTGAACTCCTCCCCGCCGCGCTGGCACCGGTGGAGACCTTTGGCCTCGAAGAGGGCGCATTTTGGCGCGCCACCAACCTTCAGGCCAGTGCCGAGAGGACGCGCTTCACCTTGTGCCGGTCGGGGCGAGAGGTGGGGGTTTTCGACTTGCCGCTGAGCGGCGATTACAACGTCTGCAATGCCTTGGCCAGCTTGGCCACTGGTTTCCACGCTGGCTTGACTGTCGGCGATCTGCGCGCGGCCCTAGCCAACTTTGCTGGCGTCAAACGCCGACAAGAGCAGATTGGCCTGATTGACGACGTTCTCCTCATCGACGATTTCGCCCACCATCCCACCGCAGTCTCCCACACCCTAGAGGGACTGCGTCGGTCCCATCCCGGACGCAGGCTCCTTGCGGTTTTCGAGCCGGCCAGCGCGACCAATGCCCGCGCTATCTTTGAGGATCGCTACGTCGAGGCATTTGCCTTGGCCGACGCGTTCTTCGCAACTGCGGTCCCCCGTCCCGAACGCGCCCGGGACGACGAACCCTTTTCGCCCGAGCGTTTAGTAGAGCGTCTCCGTGCCACCGGCAAGCTAGCGCACTATCTGCCCGATGTCGAATCAATGGCCGCTTTTTTAGCTGCGGAAGCCCGTCCAAGTGATTTGGTGGTTTTTATGAGCAATGGCGGTTTCGGCGGTCTGCAACAGAAGCTGTGCGCGGCGCTCACAGCCCGCGCGTTCTGTATCGAATAGGTGTCAGAACTGTTGCCGGATAGACGCACTGAGCACGGTTAATACGCGCAGTGTGAATTTTGTATTTGTATATTTTACAATATGATATAAAAAACAGAAAATATAGGCACGCATATTGCATTAAGCGCATGGCAATTACCATCTCACCTTAACCTGGAGGCTGCCATGCGTCCTTTTATTGCCTTTATTTTTTTCGCTTTCGCCGCACCTGTCGCGGCCCAACCCGGCCCGGTCGTCATATCCGAGTTGATGTGGTCGGGTAGTACGGCATCTACGGCCGACGAGTGGATCGAACTCTACAACGCCAGCAATGCGGCGATTGATTTGGTCGGCTGGACTTTGACCTACCGCAGCGGCGACGAGGACAAGGTGATGTTCGTCCTCGACGCTGCGGTGATCCCCGCCGGACAGACCTTTCTCATCGCTAACTACGCTGCCAATCACAAAAACTCCCTCCTCGCCGTCGAGCCTCAGCACGTTGATGCCGCCGTTTCGCTGCCCAATACCAAGCTGCTCTTACAGCTATACGATGGCGACCCGCAAGCTGGGGGCCAGCTCATCGACGTAGCCGACGATGGCCGCGGGGCCCCTTTCGCCGGTGACTCAGCCAGCAAAAGCGCTATGGTGCGCATCGCCTTTGACCAGCCCGGCGACCAGCCCGAAAGCTGGGCGACTGCGACCGAACAAAGCGGCTGGGATGCGGGTGCCAGCGAGTTGGGTACGCCGGGATCCATTCCTGCGTACCTGCTCCCGGAAGGGGGTGAGCCCGAGCCCGTCATGGGAACGAACATTTTACCGATGTCTTGGGCTTCAGTAAAAGGGCATCTATATCCGTAGTGCGGATTGCAGAACAAAGGGCACCTACTTGCGGTAGGTGCCCTTTTATCGCTAAAAAAAGGCCGTGGAAGCTGAGATGCGCTTCGCACGGCCTTTAACGATGGTGGGCAATCGCAGATTTGAACTGCGGACCTCCGGTATGTGAGACCGGCGCTCTAACCAACTGAGCTAATCGCCCAAGAGGGCTTTCTAAATTAGCCTCCAACGGCTACTGAGTCAATGTCCGTTGTGCCCGGTGGCAAAGTGGAATTTTGGCAAGGTCACTTCAGTCGCCGATGGGTCGCCCTCGCGCAGACGGTACGCGCGGTCGAGCTTCAGCTCTGCCCAGCGCTGCGCCTTATGGGTCGCAGGCCAGATGATTTCCACGAACTCCAGTTCCGTGGCATCCCCTAGCCCGAGGTGGGGTGCGAGCGGATTGGCCCCAAAGCTGCCACCCGAGCCGATGAGGTGATGGATGTCGCGAGTGCTGCCGTCTGGTTGTCGCACGCGTACGCGCACGCGGCCGCCAATAGCACTTCGGTTCGACTGCACGCCTTGGGGAAACAGCCGCAGCCAGTGATTGCCGTGCCCGGGATTTTCGTAGAGTACGTTCTGGTAGAGATCGCCCTCAAAAGCGCCGCCCATGACCTCGAAGACATCTTGGTCTCCATCGTTGTCGAGGTCTGCAAAGGACACGCCGTGCCCTTTCTGCACGTTGCCGAAGCCACCTGTCGTGGTGACGTCCAAGAATCGCGCGCCACCGTCGTTGCGCAACATGCGGTTGGGCGTGAGGGAGCGCAGATCGGGAATCCCAGTGCCGACGTAGCAGTCGGGGAACCCATCATTGTCCAAGTCGCCGTAGTTGGCACCCATAGCTAGTATGACTTGGCCAAAGCTCCCCAGCGCTTCGGTGACCTCGTTGAAGGTACCGTCGCCGTTGTTGCGATACACATGGGCGTGATCGGCGGCAAATTCCTCGCCGAGGTACGCACGCGCCATGTCGCCGAGATCGTTCATATTGTAGCCACCGGTGAACAAGTCGAGCCAGCCGTCGTTGTCGTAGTCCCAAAACCAAGTGGGGAAGCTCTCGTTCGGCCCCGGTGCGACGACCATCGCAGCAAAGCGCCAGCCCGCTGCTGTGTCGCCGAGGTTGCGGTAGAGGACGTTTTCTTGGTAGAACTGAGATACGTATAGGTCGATCAAGCCGTCGTTGTCTATATCGCCCCAGGCAACGCCCTTCACAAAGCCCACGTGATTGACGCCGACTGCGGGGGCCACATCGACAAACGTGCCGTCCCCTTGGTTGCGAAACAACTGGCATGGATGGGGCTGTTTGCCGGACTCATTGCCGACGAACAGATCCAACCAGCCATCGTTGTCGAAGTCGGCAAAGGCCGCTGCGTGGGTTGGGTGCAAGGAGAACAAGCCGGTGCGCCGCGTCACGTCCACAAAGGTGCCGTCGCCATTGTTGCGCAACAGAGAGTTTGGCATGCGGCCCTCTTCCCCCATCCAGGCTCCGCGCAAAACGAGCAGATCGACATCGCCGTCGTTGTCGTAGTCGGCCTGTTCGAGGTTGATCCCCCCTATCTGACCGTCTAGCCCGGCCGCTGTCGTGGCCTCGGTAAACGTGCCATCGCCCTCGTTGTGGAAGTAGCGCAGTGGATCGCGCAGTCCCCACGAGGAGACTGCAATGTCTAGCAGGCCGTCGCCGTTGAAGTCCTCGACTGCGCTGCCGCCTGCTAGGCCTATAGCCGCGACTCCGGCCGCTGGTGCCACGTCGCGGAAGCGCTGGATCCCG
>JAJEEZ010000649.1:0-4594 GCA_022820705.1 Candidatus Latescibacterota bacterium
GCAAGTAATTGCCGCCTCGCTCGGCGTCACCCCGGAGGGCGACACTGCCTGCCGAGAAAAGGTCTCTTGCCTGTGAGCACAGCACACCGTGGTAGGTCAGCAAATAGAGTGCTGCATCATTATACTTTTTCTTGGAACGTGCCGGTTTAACGATCTGTGGACACAGTAGCGCTGCCTCAGCCCTTAGCTGTCTCTTCTCGTCTTGAGTCAGATCCATGTATAGACGGACCTGGATGGGCAAGGAGTGCGCTGAATCAGGTCGATCTTCTAGCCACCATAGCCGCTCGCCAAGACGCAGCCGACTTCGCGCATACTTGCGAATTTGAATCATCCGGTCTTCGGTCGAAAGCGCACGGAACTCGGCATACGAGATCCCCATTGTAGCGAAAAGAGATCGGTCACTACCTATTTCGATCTCGAAACGCGGTACGTGAGATGTGCGGACATGGATGACGCACTCATCGTACTTTTCCCACTTCACTTCTGGTTGGCCGCCAAGCTTCCCGTACACCACATAGATGCTCGTTACCGAGGGATTACGAGTGCTTTCAAAGACGCTGTTAGCGACGCTTCGCCAGCTATCGCCTTTCGTAAACTTCACTTCTATGCCGTACGTGCCGAGTATTATATCCGGGAATTGGTGAGGATGGGGAGAGAAATCCACTGACACTGCCTCTAGTTGGGGCAGCGATGCAAGTTCAAGCCTAACCCTATCCTCGAAGTCGCTGGCTCGCTCATACGTCGCTCCTTGTTGCGCCTCGAATGTTAGGCGCTGACATAGCTCTGATAGCATTTCCTCAAATACGAGCGCATCCATGATCAATTCGCGGATCGTAGCCCAATCACCTAGTCGTAATACTCGTGACCCAAGTGGGTAATTAAATCTTCGCCCTGCAAGAAGCGCAGCGTGTTCTTGAGCTTCATTAGCTGGATGAAGAGGTCGTGCTCGGGGTAGAGGTCGGGCGCGGTCATCGGGCTTTTGAAGTAAAACGAGAGCCACTCTTGAATCCCCCCCATCTGCGCGCGCTGCGCCAAGTCGGCAAACAGCACCAAGTCCAACACTAGCGGCGCGGCGAGAATCGAATCGCGGCAGAGGAAATCGACCTTGATCTGCATGGGCATGCCCATCCAGCCAAAGATGTCGATGTTGTCCCAACCCTCTTTCTCGTCGCCGCGCGGAGGGTAGTAGTTGATCCGCACTTTGTGGTAAATATCGCCGTAGAGCTGGGGGTAGAGGTTGGGCTGCAGGATGAACTCCAGCACGTCGAGCTTGCTGACTTCCTTGGTCTTGAACGAGTCGGGGTCGTCGAGCACTTCGCCGTCGCGATTGCCCAAGATGTTGGTCGAAAACCAGCCCTGCACACCGAGCATCCGCGCCTTGAGACCCGGGGCTAGCAGGGTCTTCATCAGGGTCTGGCCGGTCTTGAAGTCCTTGCCGCCGATGGGCACGCCCTTTTGCCGCGCCAGTTCGACCATGGCCGGGACATCTACGGTCAAGTTCGGCGCGCCGTTTAGAAAGGGCACACCTTCCTGCAGCGCGGCGTACGCGTAGATCATGCTCGGGGGAATGGCCGGGTGGTTTTCTTGGATGGCTTTTTCGAGGCTTTCGATTTCGTTGTGTGCTTCGTGGTGTTCCATGAAAATTTCCGTACTGCCGCACCAGATCATCACCAGCCGCTCGACGCCGTTGTCGGCCTTGAAGCGCTGGATATCTTCGCGCACTTCCAGCACGGCATCCCACTTGCTCTTGGCGCTTTTGACGTTGGAGCCTTCGAGGCGGCGCACGTAGTTGCGGTCGAAAACCGCGGGCATCGGCTTGACGGCCTTGAGCGGGTCCGCGATATGGTCGAGCAGCCTCTGGTCCAAGACGCCGGCGTGGATGGCCGAGTCATAGGCGTCCTCTGGAAAGACGTCCCAGCCGCCGAAGACGAGGCTGTCGATGTCGGCCAAAGGCACGAAGTCCTTGATGAGCGGCGAGCGTCCTTCGGTGCGCTTGCCCAAGCGGATGGTGCCCATCTGGGTCAGCGAGCCGATGGGCTGGCCGATGCCGGCTTTGATGGCTTCGACGCCGGCAATAACTGTAGTGGCCACAGCGCCCATGCCGGGGATGAGGACGCCGAGTTTGCCCGTGGCCGGGGCGATAGATTTGGGTTGGTTCACAGGAGTCTCCTTTTGTATGGAAGAGTTATGTCATTCGCCGCAGAATAAAATAGAGGGTTCTATTTATTGGACAAATTAATTATTGCTATGTAATTAATAGAAAAAATTTATGGATCGTACCCAGTTAAAATGGGACGGGAGCGAAAATAGCAGCGGGATGGGAATCAGGCGGCGAGGCGTTCTGGATCGGTGTCGCGCAGTTCGGCGAGGCGATCCAACAAGGGGCCTAGCTCTTTGTAGCTGGCCAACTCGGCTCTGGGCTGCGCCGCGCCGCGCAGACCACGAAATTACCCGGCGTAGTGGCGTCTCGTGCCGACCAGCGCCCCTTGCGGGCCGTCGTGCTCAACGGCTAGTCGCAGGTGCTTGAGGCATAGCTCGATGCGCTCCTGCCAGCTTGGTTCGGGCAAGAGCGCACCCGTCTGTAGGTAGTGCTGGGACTCGCGGAAAATCCACGGGTGGCGGATGGCACCGCGGCCGATCATCACCCCGTCGCACCTCGTGCTGTCGAAGGCGTGTTTGACCATCTGCGGCGAGGTCACGTCGCCATTGAGAATGATCGGTATGGAGACCGCGGCCTTGACCTTGGGTATCCACTCGTAGTCCACTGCGCCCTTGTGGCCCTGCGCGCGGGTGCGGCAGTGAATGGCCAGTGCCTGCACGCCCAAGTCCTCCAGCATCTGGGCAACCTCAACGATGCGGATGCTCTGCTGGTCCCAGCCGAGGCGCGTCTTCACGGTCACCGGCAGGTGCGTCGCGCCGATGACGCGCGAGACGACCTCCTTCATCTGCGGCAAGTCGCGCAACAGCCCGGCCCCGGCTCCGCGCAGCGCCACATTGCTCACCCAGCAGCCACAGTTGATGTCGATGAAGTCTGGGCTCTGCGCGCTGGCGATCTCGGCGGCTTTTTCCATGGACAGCGAGGCCGCGCCGTAGAGCTGGATCGCCAAGGGGCGCTCGGCTTCTGCAAAGCGCAGTTTGCGAAAAGCGCGGCGCGGCCCGTTGGGATCTTCGCGCAGCAACCCCTCGGCATTGACGAATTCGGTATAGACGATGTCGGCTCCCAGTTCCCTGCAAATCAGACGGAATGGTAGCTCGGATACATCCTCCATGGGCGCGAGCAGGATGCCGGGATCAGCGGTTATTGGGCCGATGCGGAACATTGTTTAGCGATCCTAAATCATTCGTAAAGTAATCCGCAGATGGACGCAGAATAGTATCACAAGACGATCCGAATCAAGTCATTCAGGATTGCTATTTCAGCGTCGAATAGGGCAATGCCTTCATCACTCGTACCTCCCGCCGGCGGATTAGCGGCCGGATTTGATCGACGATTTTGGCCCATTCCGGGCTACCGTAATAGGCTTCAATCGCCTTGTCGCGGGCCTTGGCGTTGGGGAAGGCGCGAATCCAGATGAACTCGTCGTCGCGGTCGGGATTTTCCCACGCAGCGACAAACGTCACGCCGTACTTGGACATAAAGCGGCGTGCCTTGGCAAAGCCGGCGCGGAATTTTTTTTTGTTATCGGCTCCCTTGTGGAAGCGGTAGATGCGCAATTCGTAGATCATGCAAAATCTCCTTGGTAAATGGCGGTTTCGGCGACGACCATATCGACGGGCACATCGTGCGGCTCGCCGGGAATGCGGTCTAGGACTAGCGCGTCGTAGCACAGCCCTATTTTGACGGCTTGCACTTGCGCCAGAAAGCGGTCGTAGTAGCCGCCGCCCCAGCCGATGCGATGCCCGCGCCGGTCAAAGGCAAGGCCCGGTACTACGACCAAGTCGATGCGAGCTTCTGCGGGCAACCAAGTGGCCGCGGCCGGATCGGGTTGCGCCAGCCCCCAAGGGCCGACGACGAGCTGGTCTAGGCCGTCGATTAGCGCGTGGGCCAGCGTCTTTGTGCCCGGCATTACCACCGGCACGGCCACGCGCTTGCCCTGCTTTAAGCAAGCGCCAATCAACGCGCGGGTATCGACCTCGTTTTCCTTGCTGGAGATATAGGTGTGGACGAGCTTGGCCCGGCGATACGCCTCCAAGCCCAAGACCTGCTCTAATATGGCCTGCCCGCTGACTTCTGCTTGGCCGCGGTCCAAACCCATGCGCACAGCTAGGACGCGCTTTCTGAGCCGTTCTTTGCAAGTGCGCGTCGTCTCCTTCTTCATAAGGTACCATAATACTGGCACCTAGAAAGGGCGTCAAGCGCGTGTGGCACCTAGGATTGCTTGACGAATATGAGCCTTTCCCCTAGATTGACCAAGATGGGCGCGGCCTTGTTTTCTCAAGGCAGGACGCGCCCAAATCTATGACAGTGGCCGTGGATGGCGGCCACAGAAACCCACCAAATCATCCTTACTACGTTATGAGTGCTCAGGCTCTGCCGCTGGAAATTTCTCCCCGCGAATACCACCCAGTAAAACCTCTCAATCCCAAAGAGGAC
>JAJEEZ010000455.1:0-5002 GCA_022820705.1 Candidatus Latescibacterota bacterium
TACCAAGCGCTGGCAGGTCGCAGACGTGATCAATAATGAGGATGGGACGGTCGTCGTGGTGTTTGATATTTGGTTCAAAAAATCCGTCAAGTCGCTCTCCCTTGTCCGGAATATCGAAGAAAGCGGCAAAGGTTATATCAACGACGTAAGCCTGAGAGGCAGCAACTCGTAATTTTTACGCGGCGCGCACGGCAAACAAATCAGCGTCCTGTAACACCACCCGCAGACGCACCGGACGGCCCTTGAGAGCGGACAAGTCGCCTCCTGTTTTCCAAACCACCGGCGCGTCGAGTTGGTCGCCGTAGATCGGGTCCATCTCCTCCAAAGCATACCCAGACAGGGGCTGGCCCGACTCGTCCTGGAGTTCCACCCGCAGCGACCCTGCCGCCGAGGTCGCGTAGTTGAGGCGCAAGGCGTCCCCTTCCAACAGCAAGGGACGGGTGAACAATTCACCGCCTCTATACCCGGCCCGCACCGAGGCAAAACCGTGCGGCCGCACCACCACGCGGCGCAAGCGATTAGTTGACCAGCCGTAGTTTTCCGAAAGGTACATGGACCATTCGTCGTCGGCCGTTTGCACCAAGCCGGGAGCAGGAGTGCAACTCCGGTGGGACCAGTTGCGCTGATCCGTGCCGGGGCGCACCCACGCTTCCATAAAGGGGCGATCCCAGTGGACGCCGTCGCGGCTGCTCATAAACACCGCGTCGGACAAGCCCGATCCTGGGTAATCCATCGCGGCGATGTCGAGCTGGCGCTCGGGCAAAAAGCGCATGGGGAACGACAGCAGGATGTGCTCGGCACCGGGGCAAGGCGTGGTGGCGTTGGTGTAGAAGTGCTCCAGCGGCACGTCGTCGGCATACTCATGGGGTTGAGGCTGCGTCCACTGGATGAAGTCCTCAGAAGTGCAGCTCTGGATGGCCCGCACCCGGCCGCCGGTGCTGTCGAAGTAGCGGCTGAAGAGCCGATAGCGCCCAATGTGGTCATCCCACAGGGCGACGTTGACCGAGTCAAAGGCCCCAGTGACGTCCAAGGGGCCTTCTTTGACCGGAGTCCAGTGGAGGCCGTCGGGCGAGGCAAAGCCGTGCAAGTTGGACTGGCCGGTGCCGCCCACAGCTTTGAAGCGCTGCGCCGGGTCGGCCGCGGGATTGGCGTCGAGGAAGACGCAGAAATTGTGGCTCTCGTGGCCCTGGATGAGGACGTTGTTTTTGTGCGTGCCGTTGAATTCGACCAAGCCCAGTTCGGGCTGCGTAAAGTGGATGCCGTCGGTGCTGACGGCCAAGTTGGTCGTCTGGCTGGCCGCGCCATCGGCGTAGTCCGCGCCAATCGGATAGAAGCCCCGGTAGTATAGCAGAATGCGGCCTCCGTCCTGGGTCAGATTGTAGCAGCCCGTGCAGGCGTTGTCCCAAGGCTGGGAGACTTGATAGACCACTTCGCGGCGGACGGGCGAATGCAAGTGCAGAGCGGCCTCATCGAGGTGTTCAATGAGAAAGTGATCGACGAATAATTCGCGGCGGGATCCCAAGGCGATGGGCGCGGTCATGGCGAGGCTCCGGTTAAGGGATGGTTGAGCAATAGCGTAGTTTTGCAAGGAAGATACTGCGCCTTGTATCGGCGTCAAAATGCGAGTGGGACGCGATCTAGCTCAGACCGTCGAATATCTCCCTTGTGCTGTTCTCTGTAACCACATATAGTTACATACATGGTCAGCCAGCAAAAGCTGCTCGACAAAGCAATCCGCAACTCCAACGGGTTGCGCTTCAACGAATTTGAAACCTTGCTCAAACAATGTGGCTGGATCTTTGACCGACAACGGGGCTCGCACCGCATCTGGTACTCGCCCCAAGGAGTGCGCTTGTCAATACAGCCCAAGGGCAACCGGGCCAAAGGCTATCAAGTCGAGCAATTTTTACAATACTATGAGGAGGAACAAGGCAATGGCGGATAACTTCGACGGCTTCTCGGTCAATCTTTTTCAGGATGAAGACGGCGATTGGCTGGCGCACTTAGTAGAAATGCCCGGCATTTCGGCCTTTGCCGATACACCAACCGAAGCGTTGGCAGAGCTGACCATAGCTTGGGAAGCGACCAAGGAAAGCTACCGGACGCACAACGAGCCAGTACCGGTTGCCCCTGCCCGGAAAGAATACAGCGGTCAATTTAACGTGCGGATTGATAAACGCCTGCATCGGCGGCTGGCGATGGAGGCCGGGCGGGCCGGTATTAGCATGAACGCCTTGGTGGCTCAAAAACTAGCTCAAGATTCACCGCGTCTCTAGGCGTGCCAACGGCTCCATCTACCAATAGGCTCAAGCTCTTATTATCGCGAAGCAAGGCGGCGACCTCTGACAGTCCCAGCGCGCGTTATTCCAGCACCTCGGCCTTGACGATGACTGCGTAAGTGCGCTCGTCGATATTGGATCCCCCGACGATTATAGAGTTGCCGTTTTTGATGTTGAGCGTGGTCTTCAACACTCTGCGAGGCGGGTAGGGTAATTCGCGTGCGACGGAAAAGTTATGCACGCGAATTACCCCCTGTCCCTCGTCGATGAAAGTAGGCTCTACGTAAAAGCTGAAAACTTCCACCTTGTGATCGGGATGTATATTCTTGTCTAGCGGCACACCCTCCAGATATGACTCGACCTGCTGGCCGGATTTGGCGACCAAATAGCTGCTGCTCAAGATGTAATAGCGCGGAAATCTGAAGAGCTCTCTAAGCTGACCGCGTATTCCGTCTTCATCGGGGAGATTCACTGCGTCAATCTCATTGTCTGTTGCCAGGATCAATTGAACGTGCAGGGCGATATCCTTGAGCGGCACATCAATCCGCGCCAAAATATCCCGCGCTCGCGCCAACTCCTCCGCGCTCCCGAAGCGGATATAGTGCTTGTCGCCAATCGACTCACCCGTGTTGACTCTGAGACCCATCACCTTCATCATCCCAATGAATTCTTGGAGCGTAATGCTTTGAAACTCAAAGAGTCCAACTCCGGCGGGAAGGATTTCCTCAATGCGGTCCCCGTCCTGCGCTCGAGTTGAGGCAGTTAGGATACTGCTGCTTACTGCGGTAATTAGAGCACATATAAAAATTCTGGCGTCCATCGCATCATCTCCTTTTACAAGACGGTATGGGGCAGAATCCAGACGACGTCGGTGTTGGAATCCGCCAAGTGCAGAAAAACCTGGGTGCCCGACGGGTACGCAATGGATTCGACCGTGGGGTACTTGCGCTCCAGTTCGGCGTCGCTGAGGTCTTTTTTGCGGTCCAGGCGCTTGAGTAGCAACCGGATTTGGCTGCGGCTCAGTTCCTCGAATTGACTGGCGTAGTCGGCGGCCGGATTTTCCTCGCCGAGCGCAGCGTTCGCTGGCAAGGCTTGCACGACAGGCGCATCGGCTAGCGGTGCGGTCGCCTTTTCCCCACTCTCCCGCAACAGTCCCACTCCCGCGACTATTGTCGCTATCGCCGCCGCCACCCCTATCTTGACAGGCCAAGCAAAGCGTCCCCTGCTCTCCGTCGCATCCGTTGCTAGTTGAGCAATTGTCCGACCCGCTAGATCTGCCGACGGTCGGGGCGCGTTCTGCGCCGCTAACTCGCGCACTTGGTCGCGTGCCGCCGACAACGCCTCATACTCGGCTAGGCACCCCGGACACTGGCTCAGGTGCCGCTCCGTCCAGCCCGTCAGCCCCTTTCCCCAGTCACCCCCCGCGTATAGGGGCAGCAACCTCTTCACTACGAGACAAATCATCGCTCGCTCTCCAATCGTTGGCGCAGCCGTTTCCGCGCTTGGTGCAGATGCACCCGTGCCGTGATCCCGCTGCAATCAAGTATCTCGGCCACTTCCTCGAACGGAAACCCCTGTAGGTCGCGCAGGACAAACGCACTGCGCTGTTTGGGCGTCAACTCGCTCAATACCTTCTCCAGACTCAATTGCCAATCCGTGGCTTCCTCTTCTGACGCAACAGGTACATCGTCCGGCAACTCGGCGCGATGCGTACGCTGCTGCCGCCGCAGCAGATCAATCGCGGTATGGGTCACTATCCGATAGAGCCACGTCGAGAATTTGTGCCGCGCCTGATAGCGCCCCAGATGCCGATGTATCTTGACAAAACTCTCCTGACACACGTCCTCGGCATCGTCCCAATCCCCGACGATCTGAAAGGCCACCCGCAGGGCCATCTCCTGGTGCTGCCGCAACAGCGCGGCAAAGGCATTGGCGTCTCCCTCCTTAGCGCGTGCTATCAACCTGCTTTCGTCGAGGCTCATAGACCGCTTTCGAATCGGCATCTCAATCCGCAACACCTCAGCCAAAACGCAATGCCCTAGTCAAATACGCATACATTGTGAAATTCGCTTCCAACCCCCATCGAGGATTAAACGATCCCAGATCACTTTTTGTTTAGAAGGGGACTTGTTTTTTCGTCACCTCAATTTCCTAATCTTATTCTCCATGCCCCAACTCGCACATGTCTCGGCGCAATCCCCGGCTTGGCTGCCCAGGCCAAAGGCTATCTACCGAGTAGCCAAAAGTTGGAGATAAACCGGATGATCGCTATTCTTTAGTTAGAGTTAGGAAAAAAAGAGAGCCGACCATGACTGAAAACGCAGTAGAAGACGAGCACGGAAGCGAAGCGTACGACCCCGATCTCTACGTCCCGACCGGAGAAGCCGAACCAGTCAACGGTTTGGAGCATGTCGGCGACGCTGAGATCGAGCGCTTCAAAGCGCAGGGCTTCCTCGCCGTGGAGGGTGCCTTTTCGGACGCGCAGATGGCCGATGCCATCAAAGCGGTGGAAGATCTGATCGACGGCAAGAATCAGGGGTTCAGGGGCGAGCAGTTCGAACGCGGCGTCAGGGATCAACTGGCGGGCGCTTCGGATGACAAGCGACAGACATTGGTGCGCAAGCTGCAGCAGTGGGTCGGCTTCGATGCCCGCCTCGATTCACTGGCCCGGGATGCGCGCCTGCTAGACGTGCTCGGGTGCATGATGGGCGAACCAGCCAAGC